>NZ_JBNPLX010000012.1:0-106936 GCF_050313695.1 Bariatricus sp. SGI.161 | reverse complement strand
ATGAGATGGCAAAAGAGACTGACAGTGAGCTTGTTATGACAGGGCAGATTGAGATTGCCACTGTTCCCAATGCCGCAGCGACAGAGAAGAAAAAGGAAACGCTGACCGTGCTGGAGGGAAAGGGATTATACAATTTGTTGGATAGTAGTCTGAATGTGATTCAGTTGGAACAGAAAGAAGGACAAGTGGGGGTAAGCCGAAAACTTTGTGAAGACATGGAACTTTCTGTAGGAGACACTTTTTACTGGCATGTATATTCCGAAAATCAGTGGCATGAAGCTAGGGTAGGATATATTTTCCGCAGTATGGAGACACAGGGGATTGCCTTCCTGCGGGAAGATTATGAAAAGACCGGAGCGGAGTATACACCAACAACAGCATATAGTAATGAGGACTTTGCAGAGTATAAAAACGAATCCTATGTGACCGCTGTGCATAGCAAAGAAGATATGATACAGGCTTTTGAAACAAGTTACGAAGTAATCAGTATTATGGTATGGATGATGGTGATTTTTTCTGTGATACTGATTGTGGTTGTGCTGTATAATTCCGGAAATCTTTCTTTCCATGAACGGATGGGAGAATTTGCAACGTTGAAGGTATTGGGATTACAGACTTCGCAGATTCGAAATATCCTTACAGTACAGAATCTCTGGCTGTCGGTTATAGGTATCATCATCGGAGCGCCCTTTGGAAAAATGAGCCTGAATGCCATGATGAATTCCAACGGAGAAAATTTTGATTATGTTCTCACGGTTACACCGGGATGCTATCTGATTGCCGGAATACTTGTGCTAGCAGTATCTATGGCGGTAAGTTTTTTATTTAGTGGACGAATTCGAAAACTTGATATGGTGGAGATTTTGAAAGGAGCTGAGTAAAATGGCGGATTTCGTTATTATAGGGATATTGATTATTTTGATTATTATAGGCATACGTTCCGGTGTTAAGCATTTTAAAGGTGAGGGTGGCTGTTGCGGTGGCGGTTCCTCCGTTAAGGTGAAAAGAAAGAAACTGAAACAGGTTGTAAAGCAAAGAACAGTTGTGATTGATGGGATGACATGTGAACATTGCAAAGCCCGTGTGGAAAGCAGATTAAATTCGTTGGATGGCGTATTAGCCAAGGTAAATCTGAAAAGGAAAACCGCGGTGGTTTCCATGGAAAAGGATGTAGAGGATGAAGTGATTAAGAAGGCTATAGAGAATGCAGGATATGAGGTTATAGAAATAAGATAATGGAAAAAGACTATTTATTTCTTGACATATCATAACATATAGAGTAACATAACGGTGTTATGTTTCGACACTGTTATGGAGGTAATAATTTGAAAGAAGACAAAGAAACAAGAAATAATCTGCTTCAAAGTGCCAGAAAAGAATTTACAGAGAAAGGCTATATGAAGGCATCTCTCAGAACCATATGCAAAAATGCAGGCGTTACAACTGGGGCTTTATATTTCTTTTTTAAAGATAAGGATGATTTGTTTGATGCAGTAGTTGGAGATACGGTAAATGTAATCTACAATATGATGCAGGCACACTTTGAAGATGAGAAAAATATGGCTGCAAAAGGCGGGGATATGCTGCCGAATGCAGAGGAAGAGGCTGAACATGAAGAAACAACGGCACTAGTTATTCATCAGATGTATCTTCATAGGGAAGAAATCTTGCTTGTATTAACCAAAAGTCAGGGTACAAAATATGAAAATATTGCGGATCGGTTTATTGATTCGGCGGAGAAGCATTATCGTTTAATGGCAGATGCGATGGTAAAACATCATCCAAAGGAAAAAATAGATGAAAAGTTCATTCATTGGCTTGCCCATGAGCAGATAGATACGTTTATCTTTATGATATCTCATATAGAAACCGAACATGAAGCCTTACCATTTATCAATCAGGCTGTTACATATATGATGTCGGGATGGTATGGCATGTTTTTGTCAAGGTAGTAAAGGACTGAGAAATCAGTCCTTAAAACATAACACTTACATAACACTGTTATGTAAAATTCATTAATGGAAAGGAAGAGAAAGATGTATTTACAAGTAAAAGACATGAAGAAAAGTTATGGCGAAGGAGGAAGCTATATACAGGTATTAAAAGGAATTTCTACCGGAGTTGAGAAGGGAGAAATGTGTGTGATAGAAGGCACCAGCGGCTCAGGAAAGTCTACCTTTCTAAACTGTATTGGTGGTCTTGATATACTTGATTCCGGTAGCATAATGGTGGATGGAATGGAAATTGTAGGAATGAAGGCAGATAAGCTTTCTGATTACAGAAGAGACAATCTTGGTTTTATTTTTCAGTTTTATAATCTGATTCCCAATCTTACCATTCGTGAAAATATACAGGTTTGTGAATATTTAAGCGAAAATCCTCTTGATATGGATGAACTTCTGGATGTACTTGGACTTACGGAACATCAGAACAAGTTTCCGTCACAGCTTTCCGGGGGACAGCAGCAAAGATGTGCCATTGCAAGAGCACTGGTTAAAAATCCGAAGCTTCTGTTATGTGATGAACCAACGGGAGCACTTGACTCTAAGACTTCGAGAGATATTCTTGCTCTTTTGGAAAAGATTAATGAAAAATATGGCACAACAATGTTGATTGTTACCCATAATAATTCCATTCGAAATATGGTGCATAAGGTAATTCGAATTAAAGATGGTCAAATCAGCAAGGAATATTACAATGAGACAAGAGTACCTGCTATGGAACTGGAGGATTTGTAATATGCAGAAGATATTAGGTAAAAGAATTATAAGAGAATTAAAAGAGAACTGTATGCGGTATCTTGCGTTAAGTGCGCTCATTATCTTGTGTATGTATGTCATTATTTCATTGATTGGAACAGCAGACACCATCATTCTTGGTACCAAGAAGCTGGCTGAAAGCAATTCTTTGGAGGACGGTGAGTTTAGCCTGTTTGTTCCGCTGTCTGATAAAGAAACGGAGGAATTGACAGATCAGGGAATTACACTGGAAGAACAGTTTTATCTGGATTATGCCATGGAAGATGGCAGTACAATAAGAGTATTTCAAAACAGAAAGAAAATTAATATCATTGAAATCTTAGAAGGAAAAGAGGCAGAGAATGATACAGAACTTGTGGTGGAACGTCGTTTCGCTAAAGAACATGATATTGAGATAGGAGATAGCATTGTAATCGGAGATGATACATTTGTGGTTGTTGGAATTGGCTGCAGTCCGGATTATGATGCACCCCTTAAGGATTTTACAGATGGCAGTGTGGATAGCTTTCAATTTGGCACTGTCTTTGTAACGGAAGAAGCTTATAAGCAATTAGTTAGTGAGGGTGGTAGCTTGAAAGCGGAGGAATATGTTTATGCATATCTTCTGAATAGAGAAATGACGGATGAAGAGTTAAGAGACAAGGTAGAGGAACTGAAGGTGGATGCAGATTCGATACCGGATGATTTTTTTCAGGAGTATTGGGAGGAAATGACTGCGGATAAAACCGAATTAGAAGATGGAATCGATTCTCTTGTGGAAGGCTCCGGTGAACTTGCCAATGGCTTATCGGAATTAAATGAAATACCACTTGGAATTCCTGCATTAGAACAGGGTGTTTTATCTGCTTATGAGGGGGCTAAGGAGTTAAATGATGGATTAGGAGAGTTACAAAATAAAACGGATGAATTGATTGATGAGTATTTTGATTTTGAAATATCAAATCTGAGAAGCTTTTTAAAGGCGGAAGATAATCCGAGAATCATGGCAGCGGCGAATGATCAGGTGTTGAACAAATATGGTGGTTTACTTGCCGGTGGTATTGTACTTGTATTATTTGCTTATGTGATTTCTGTGTTTGTGGTGTATGGAATTGAAAAGGAAAATACTACTATCGGAGCCTTATATGCCCTGGGTGTGAATCGTAATCAGTTGATGTTACATTATTTATGTCTTCCGGTTGTAGTCTCGTTCCTTGCCGGTGTAATCGGTTGTATGATTGGATTTGCGTCGATTGGGGGCAGTACCATTATGGGAAGCTGTTACGAATATTTCTCCATTCCGAATATGGAGAGCGTTTATCCGCCTTATCTGATTGCATATGGGTTAGTGTTGCCTCCTGTTATTTCCGCACTGATTAACTGGATTGTAATTCGTGGAAAATTGAACCGTCCGGCATTGCAAATGATAAAGAACGAGCAAAAAAGTCAACCTATGAAGCAGATTAAGTTAGGAAAAATGAATTTTGTCAGAGCGTTTCGCATTCGTCAGATTATTAGAGAGGCACGTACATCCTTAACTGTAGTAGGGGGAATGTTTATTTCATTGCTAATCCTGATGCTGGGCTTAAATTGCTATGTAATGTGTCAGCATATCAGCAAAGAAAACAAAGCAGATACAAAATTTGAATATCTGTATACCTATAAATATCCGGAAGAAACTGTTCCGGAAGGTGGATATGAGGCATTTACAAAGACGGTAAAAAAAGAAAACATGGGCTATAATCTGGAGGTTGCTATTTTAGGTATTGGGGAAGACAACCCGTTCTTTGACGTTAATTTAACAGACAGTAAAAGTGATGTGGTGATTTCCTCTGCTATGGCTGAAAAGTATGGTCTGAAAAAAGGCGATGTTTTTGTTGTGGAAGATGAAGAGGCAAAAATGCATTATGCATTTACTGTTCATGATATTACGCAGTATGCTACCAGTTTCTATATTTTTATGGATATTGACTGTATGCGGGAAATGTTTGGTGAAGATGAAGATTATTATAACCAGGTATTTTCAGACAAAGAACTGGATATCCCGACGGGACGATTATATGGTATGACGACCAAAAAGGATATTGAAAAGTCCGCAGATGTATTTATACAGCAGATGATGCCGATGGTAGTAATGATGACGGTTGTTTCTTCCTTGATTTTTGCGGTAGTGATGTATCTGATGATGAAGGTTATGATTGACCGTTGTGCGTTTCACATATCCATGGTCAAGGTGTTTGGCTACAGGACAAAAGAAATCAAAAAACTGTATCTGGATGGGAATTTCTATGTGATTGCGGTAGGAGCAGCCGTTTGTATTCCTATGGCTAAAAAATGTATGGACTTGATGTATCCTCTTATGGTATCCAATGTAAACTGCGGAATGAATCTTCATTATCCATGGCGGATGTATGTGATTGTGTATGTTGCAGTATTGGTGCTGTATTTTGTAATGAATGGCTTATTGACTTCAAAGCTTAAAAAAGTAAATTTAGCGGAAGTGTTAAAGAATAGAGAGTGATTTTGTTGAAAAAGTGAATTACAATAAGGCTTAATTCAGAACTCTGATATTGTCTTACATTCGTACAGTTGATTTATTTTATCAGTTGGTATCTTGTCCCTGACATTGACAGCTGAGGTAACATTTGATACAATTTAATAGGTTAGACATAACTAACCAATAATCTAAATAATAAATTTGATTGTGACAATCAATAGAAAAGGAGGATTTCAATGTCGTTAATCAACAAAGAAGTAAGTGATTTTTCAGTACAGGCATTTCAGAATAATGAGTTCAAAACAGTAACAAAAGCTGATTTGCAGGGAAAATGGAGTATATTCTTTTTCTATCCTGCAGATTTTACATTTATCTGTCCTACCGAATTAGAGGATTTGGCAAATAAGTATGAGGAATTCAAAAAAATCGGCTGCGAGATTTATTCGGTATCCTGTGATACCCATTTCGTACACAAGGCATGGCATGATGCATCTGAGAGGATTCAAAAGATTCAGTATCCTATGCTCGCTGATCCTACTCATGCGCTTTCCAGAGATTTCGAGGTATATATTGAATCAGATGGTGTTTCGGAGCGTGGAACTTTTATTGTAAATCCCGAGGGAAAAATTGTGGCATATGAGGTAAATGCGGGAAATGTCGGCAGAAATGCAGATGAGTTATTCCGAAAAGTGCAGGCAAGCCAGTTTGTGTATGAGCATGGCGATGAGGTTTGCCCGGCAAAGTGGCAGCCGGGAGCAAAGACGTTAAAACCGAGCCTTGATCTGGTAGGACAGCTTTAATCTCAAATAGGAATTAAAACGGCATCGGTAGCGAAAGTGAAACCGATGCCGTTTTTGAAAGGATGGAATTGTTATGGATAATTTATACGATGTTGTTGTAGTTGGTGGAGGTCCCGCAGGACTTACTGCAGCCTTGTACCTTGCCAGAGCAAAATACAGAGTACTGGTTGTAGAAAAAGAGCAGTTGGGCGGACAGATTACCATTACTTCCGAGGTGATAAACTTTCCGGGGGTTTATAAGACAAGTGGCAGGGAATTAACAGAAACCATGCGAAAACAGGCAGAAAGCTTTGGTGCTGAGTTTATGCTCGCAGAGGCAACAGGATTTGAGTTGACAGGAAAAATCAGAAAGGTTATCACAAGCAGAGGGGAAATCTCATGTTTTGGGATTCTTCTTGCCACAGGTGCACATCCCAGAAAAATCGGATTTAACGGAGAAGAGAAGTTCAAAGGGCATGGCGTGGCGTACTGTGCCACTTGCGATGGGGAGTTTTTTGCCGGAAAAGAGGTCTTCGTCATAGGCGGTGGATTTGCGGCTGCAGAAGAGAGCGTGTTTCTGACCAGATATGCCAAGCATGTAACAGTTCTGGTTCGTGGAGAGGATTTTTCCTGTGCTAAGAATACCGCAGATGCAGCTAAGAACCATGAAAAAATAACAGTGCTTACCAATTGCAGCGTGGTCAGCGTTGAAGGAGATTCGGCTCTTCGTATTCTGAAATATAAAAATAACCAGACCGGGGATGTGATGGAATATCGGGCGGAGAAAGGAGATACCTTCGGAGTTTTTGTGTTTGCGGGATATGAGCCGGAAACGGCACTTGTGAAAGATTTTGTAAAATTAAATGAGCAGGGTTATGTTGAAACGGACGAACAGCAGAAAACCAATATTGATGGATTTTATGCTGCCGGGGATGTCTGTGTAAAAAATCTGCGTCAGGTGGTTACGGCTGTGGGTGATGGAGCTTTGGCAGCCACAGAATTGGAACGATATGCAGCGAAAATGCAGAAAATAACCGGATTAAAGCCTCAGATAAAAGAAGCGGTCAGACAGGAGAATTCCGAAAAAGAACATGAGGGAGCAAATCAATCAGCTGATTCCTTATTTGATGCAGATATGACGGCACAGCTAAAAACAGTCTTTTCCAGGATGGAACATCCGTTGCTATTAAGGCTCTATCTTGATTCAAAGCCGTTATCTGTGGAACTAAAAAACTATGTAGAAGCAATGGCAGAACTCACGGATAAACTCTCAGTAGAGATTGCAGAAAACCATACAGAAAGCGAGACTCCGTGTGTCAGGGTATTTCGGGAGGATCAATCGGATACAGGTCTTGCCTTTCATGGTGTGCCGGGCGGACATGAATTTACGTCTTTTGTTTTGGGATTATACAATGCGGCGGGAGAAGGTCAGACTGTAAGTGATTCAGTTAGAGAAAGAATTGCAAAGATTGAGCAAGCGGTGCATATTCAGATACTGGTTTCGCTTTCATGCACCATGTGTCCGGAACTGGTAACAGCTGCACAGAAGATTGCAGCTTTAAATCCTCTTGTTGCAGCCGAGGTTTATGATATCAATCATTTTGGTAAGAAAAAACAGAAGTACAACGTAATGAGTGTCCCTTGTCTTGTTATCAACGAAGATAAAATATCCTTTGGAAAGAAGAATATTGAGCAGATATTGGATTTGATTTAAAGGACTGGATTGGAAATTAATCTTTAGCCAAGAAAGGTGTAACTATGCAACAGCTGAATTATTTAAAGCAAGACGAAAAAGTGCCAGGCAGAGAGTCTTTTGTGACTTATGTAGATTTTCAAGTGCAGGATGGCAGTGCCGATATGTGGCTGTACGACATCTTCCCAGGTGTGCAGCTTATGGTTGCTAATTTTGCTACTGAAAGCTGTTTTCGAGATAGTGAAAGGCAGAATGTGATTGGAATCAATCATTGTCGGAAGGGAAGATTTGAGTGTGTCTTTGACAATAAGAACTATCTTTACCTGGGGGAGGGGGATATTGCTTTGAACAGTCAGATGCACCCACCGATTGCGTCATCTTTTCCACTGAACTATTATTATGGCTCTACCATTATTATGTATCCGGAGGTTGTGAAAACAGTACGTGAGCTTCAGGTGTTTGAAATCAGTGCAGAGAAGATAGTAGAGAAGTATTCGTTAAAAACCGGTTCATGCGTGTTTCGTCGTAATACGGAAATAGAGCATGTATATCATGAATTATATACGAACTTGAAGCATCCGTCCTTGACATTTTTAAGGCTGAAGGTATTGGAACTATTATATCATTTTCAATCCAGACAAACTGTTTTTGAGGAGAAGCAAGAATATCTTTCCGGCACAACCGTGGAACGAATCAAGCATGCGAGAGAGCATTTGATACAAGATATGGAACATCGAATTAACCTGAAGGACTTGGCATGGGAGCATAACTTAAGTCTGACACAACTGAAGGATGGCTTTAAACAGATTTATGGCGTATCTCCTTATGCATATTTGCGTAATTATAAAATGCATCTAGCGACACGGTTTTTGCAGGAATCTGATCGAAAAGTCAGTGAGATTGCCCTGGAGTTGGGATATCAGAATCCAAGCAAATTTGCAGAGGCATTTTGTGCAGTAATCGGGTGCAGTCCGAGTGCCTACCGGAAGAAGAAAGAGATGAATGGTGCAGTGAATGAATCGGCTACTATAACTTCTAAATAAAATGAGATAAGCAGTGGAATGATGCCGTCGTAATGACGGCATCATTTTTTTGGCTTTTTGGAGTGTTTTGCACAGAACGTGGCTTTTTGGAGTGGTACAATCTTGGACAATATAGTAAAATTTTCGAAGTTAGAAAAAACTAACTAAATATAGAAAGGAAAGATTACATATGAAAGAAAAACTTACAACAAAGGATTTGATTGCCGCAGGTGCTTTTGGGGCTATTTATTTGGTATTGCTCACGGTATTGTCTTCCGTACTGACCATTCTACCCGTCCTTTTTTTGGCCACACCGTTGATTGCCGGTATTGTTTTGGGAACGGTATACATGCTGTATGCAACCAAGGTGCCGCGAACCGGTGCCATCTTGGTGTTGGCGATACTGGTGGGGATAATTACCTCGATGTCAACGATTTATCCGTTATTGTTTGCTGTACTATGGGGAATCATTGCCGAGATCATTGTTAGTAAAAAACGCAAATCTGCCGGTGCGCTGGCTGTTAGTTACTGTGTGTTTAACCTGACTTCTATGGGGCCGTTCTTCGCCCTTGCTTTAGCTAAGGATGCTTTTTTGGAGAGTTGTGCCGAATATTACGGAGAGGGATATGTGGCTGCCTTGGATGCACTGACACCTAGTTGGATTGTTATGGTGCTGATAGTTCTGGCTTTGGTTGGTGGCTTGCTTGGTGGTCTGTTCGGCAGACGGATACTGAAAAAGCATTTTGCGAAGGTAGGGATTACGGCATGAGCACCAGATATGCTTCCAACGGTCTATTAGATCCAAGAAGCAAGCTGGCGGTGTTTATCGCCGCTTGCTTTTCTGCGTTTTCTGGATTGACACATCCACAGGAATTCGCAATGCTTGGCCTGTGCATAGCAGTAAATCTGCTGTGTCAAAAATGGAAACGGGCTTTTTTTATATGTCTGATTTTTTGGCTTATGTTACTGTGTGACTTGTTTTTGGCGCATCGATTATCAGGCATACCTCAGAATATGATTATGCTGCTATGCCATCTTTGCCGCTTTATCTTACCGTTGCTTTCAGCCTTTTATATCGTCACTCATTCTTCTAAAATCGGAGAATATATCAGTGCATTTACCCAAATGCATCTACCAAATGAGGTGATTATTCCAATGGCGGTAATGCTGCGTTTTGTTCCGACCATACAGGAGGAATGGCAGACAGTGAATCAGGCTCTTCGCCTGAGAGGAATGGCGTTGACATGGAAGAATATCCTTCGTCGCCCGGTTCAAATGATGGAATACATGTTGGTTCCTTTTTTGCTGCAATGCTCAGTTATTGTGGACGAGATGACAGCGGCTGTGATGGCCCGTGGGTTTGACAGAGACACACCTCGCAGCAGTTATATAGAGGTTCGGATGAAAATTCTGGATTGGTGCATCGTGATGGTTTCTGCTGGATTGTTGGTTTGGAATCTATTCTTTTGAGAAAGGAGTGGATATTTTGATTAAACTGAATCATGTTTCATTTGCTTATAAGACCGGCGAAGCAGGTGAATCGGTACAGGTTCTGCATAATGTGAACTTTCAGGCAGCACCAGGAGAATGCGTGGTATTTTGTGGAAAAAGCGGCTGCGGAAAGACGACGATGCTTCGGCTTATAAATGGTCTTGTTCCTCATTTTTATGCCGGCAATCTGGAAGGAAGTGCACTTATCGGAGGGGTGGATGCAACACAGACACCGTTGCCCCGGATGGCCCGGATTGTTGGAAGTGTATTCCAGAATCCCCGTACTCAGTTCTTTCATTTAGATACCACAGGAGAAATGGTCTTTAATATGGAAAACCAGAATATTTCATGTTCCGAAATGCAGAAGCGTCTGCAGGAGGTTGTTTGTCGGCTGAATCTGCAGGAACTGATGGAACGGAATATTTTTGAATTGTCAGGCGGAGAAAAACAGCAAATTGCCTGTGGTTCTGCCTATGCGTCTCTACCGCCGATCATTGTTATGGATGAGCCGTCCTCTAATCTGGATATGGAAAGTATCCGGAAATTGCAAAAGATAATCTGTATTATGAAGGAAGAGGGGAAAACCGTTTTGCTCTCGGAACATCGGCTGTGGTATCTGGAGGGGATAGCCGATCGATATGTGCTACTGGAAAACGGGCAGATCAGCCAGGAGTTTACACCGGAAATGATAGCGAAGCTATCAAAAGAGAACCGAGATAAATTGGGACTTAGGGCAGTCAGCCGGAAACAGCTTTATGAGCCATGTTATGATATGAATATAGGGGAATATTCTGATGTCGGATTAGAGATAGACAGGCTACAGTTTTGTCGGGAGAAGCGTCAGGTGTTGAATATATCGCATTTAAAGATTCCAAAAGGAGCTATTGTAGCGGTAATCGGGGAGAACGGAGCAGGAAAATCCACCCTCAGTCTTTGTCTGACAGGGCTTTTAAAGCATGCCGGAACCATTCGAATCGATGATGAGAAGATCCCAAACAAAAAGTTGCCGGAACAGACGTATCTGGTCATGCAGGAGGCAGGGCATCAGTTGTTTAGTGACACGGTGCTTGGAGAGCTGACTTTGAACAAACAGACGGTGACAGAAGTGCAGGCTGAAGAGATTCTAGACAAACTTGGATTAAATGGAATGAAGAACCGTCATCCCGGCTCTCTCTCCGGAGGCCAGCAGCAAAGGCTTTCTTTGGGAATTGCTCTTTGTTCGAAGAGAAGACTGATGCTCTATGATGAGCCGACCAGTGGACAGGATGGTGAAAACCTCCGGCGAACGGCTGCAATGATTTGTAAGGCCAATGAACAGGCGGTATGCACTTTGATTGTAACTCATGATCCGGAGTTGATTCTTCGTTGCGCTACGCATATCCTGCATATTCACGCAGGAGAAGTAAAAAATTTCATGCTGTTTGATAAGAGAGGAGTGAATTATATGAAGAAAGTATTTGAAGAGGATACACAGACAAATAAAAAACAAAAAATCGGTATCCCACGTTTGATGGAATTTGCGGGACAGTATCGTCCATTGCTTAGTGTGGCACAGCTTCTGGCCGGTATCAGCGCTCTGCTTTTGTTGGGTCCGTTTTTATGTGTTTATTTTGCTGCTTGTGAGCTTTTGGATGGTTTGACAGCTGGCGGTTTTGGCGCAATGGCATTAGTCCAATGGGGGGTATGGGCATTGCTCCTGGAACTGGCTGGCTTGATACTTAATTTTGTGGCATTGCTGTTATCCCATACAGTAGCATTTCATACGGAAAAGAATTTGAAGATGGCGGCGCTTCGCCATTTATCCAAGATGCCTATGGGGTATTTTGAGGAAAACCCCAGTGGAAAGCTAAGGAAGATTATTGATGAGAACAGCGCTCAGGTGGAGACTTATATAGCGCACCAAATGCCGGATTTGATGAGTGCCCAGGTAACAACCATTGCCAGTCTGGTGCTGATGCTGGCCATTGATTGGCATATTGGTCTTCCATTGATTGTGTTGATGCTGGCCAGCTTTGTCTTTCAGATGAGCATGATGGGAGAAAAAACCATGAATTTCATGAAGCGTTATCAGGATGCTCAGGAGGAGATGAACCACGAGGCGGTGGAATATGTCCGTGGAATTTCTGTCATCAAGGTGTTCGGACAGTCGGTACATTCGATTCGCCGATTTAAGGAGGCAATCAACGCTTATCGGGATGACGCACTGGCGTTTACTATGGCCTGCAAGCCTGGATACGTGGGGTTCAACACAGTGGTAAACGCTGCTTTTCTGGTATTGATTCCAGCCGGATTAATTGGCATAAGGGCAGCAGGAGATTTGACTGCATTTACAGAGAAATTTCTCTTTTATCTGATTTTTACGCCTGCCTGCGCTTCCGTTCTTAATAAGATTATGTATATGAGCAACTATAAAATGCAGGCAATGGAGTCTATGCGTCGTATTGATACAATATTGCTAACCAAAGAACAATCAGAAGACCGGGATCCACAGACGGCGCAGAGCAGTGACGTACAATTTGAACATGTAACCTTTACCTATCCCACCGGGGAGCAGCCTGCTATTTCGGATATCAGTTTTACTTCCAAAAGGGGAACAGTTACAGCATTGGTTGGACATTCAGGCTCTGGCAAGACGACAATCGGTACTTTAATTCCACGGTTTTATGATGTGCAGGAAGGTCACATTACACTTGGCGGTGTGGAACTGTCTAAGCTTTCGAAGCAGGAGTTGATGGCCAAGGTTGCCTTTGTGTTCCAGAATCCGAAGTTGCTGAAGGCTACACTGGAAGAAAATATTCGTGGCGGATGTAAGGATGCGAGCCGAGAGGATATCTTGAGAGCGGCTCATTTGGCACAGTGTGATGATATTCTGGCAAAGCTTTCGGAGGGAATTGATAGTATTGTGGGTGGAAAAGGCGTCTATCTTTCCGGTGGAGAGGTGCAACGGGTGGCAATTGCAAGGGCAATTCTAAAAGATGCACCGGTAGTTATTTTGGATGAGGCTACAGCCTTTTCCGACCCAGAGAATGAAGCAAAGATTCAGGCAGCTCTGAAAGAATTGGTGAAGGGGAAGACCGTTATTATGATTGCTCATCGATTATCCACCGTTCAGGATGCAGATCAGATTCTGGTGATGAAAACAGGACGTCTGATAGAACAGGGAACTCATCAGGAACTGTTGAATAAGAACGGTGAGTATGCCCGTATGTGGACTGATTATAGTCAGGCTATAACTTGGAAGATTGATAGACCAAAGGAGGTGGAATTATGCTGAAGAAACTACTGGCATTAAGCGACCAGGGAGCATGCAAATTAAGACACGGAATTGTGGCCACAACGATTGGGCACTTATGTATCATGGCTCCTATTTCTATTTTGATGATGGTGACAATGGGGCTTCTTGAAAAGATCTGCGGTGACACCGGACTAACCATTAATGCATATTCAATCCTTATGATGGCAGTGGCATTTCTGCTCCTTATTTTCATAACTCAGTGGATTCAGTATAACCTAACCTATAAAGTGGCTTATGAGGAAAGTGCCAATCGGCGGATTACACTGGCAGAAAAGCTACGTCGTCTGCCATTGTCGTTTTTTGGGCAGAGAGATCTGTCTGACCTGACGACCACCATGATGGGTGATTGTTCCAAGCTTGAACGGATTTTTTCTAATGCAGTTCCAAGCCTGTTCGGAACAGTTATTATGTTTGTGATTGTGGCAGCTGGGTTATTGGTTATGGACTGGCGTATGGGTCTGTGTATTGTTCTGCCTGTGCCTGTGGCCGCACTCATTCTGGTTGCAGCAAGGAGAACACAGACCAGGGCGGAGAACCGCAATTATGACGCTCACCGTGCAGCCTATGATGGCGTGCAGGAATATCTGGACGCAATTCAGGAGCTGCGCTCTGCCGGACTGGAGCAGGAGTATCTGGATGGGGTCGAGAAAAAACTGGGAAATGTCGTGAAATGTGCGTTTCGCAACGAGCTGGCACCGGGTACTGCTGTAACACTGGCGCAACTGACGGTGCGTTTCGGATTGGTAGCTGTTTTGCTGATTGGAGGTTTGCTGGTGGTAAAAAATGCGTTGTCCATCAATATGTTTATCCTTTATCTGTTGGTGGCCGGTCGTGTCTATGAACCTTTTGGTTCTTGTTTTATGCTAATGGCGGAGCTGTTTTCCGCATTTGTCAGCATTAGGCGTACAAAGGAGATGGAAGCAACTGTGGAACAAAAAGGGCAGCCGGTTTGCAGGAATAAAGGATATGATATTGAATTTAAGAATGTTTTCTTTTCCTATAATGATGAACCTGTGCTGAAGGGGGTATCCTTTGTGGCAAAGCAGGGGCAGATTACAGCATTAGTGGGTCCGTCCGGTAGTGGAAAATCTACAGTTTCCCGTTTGGCTGCACGGTTCTGGGATGCGGATGAGGGACAGGTTCTGCTGGGTGGTGTAGACGTAACGACTGTGGAGCCGGAAACATTATTTCAGAATTATGCCATTGTTTTTCAGAATGTGACGCTTTTTGACAATTCCATCATGGAGAATATCCGTCTTGGTAAAGCTGGTGCAACGGATGAGGAAGTGATGGCCGCAGCTAAAGCGGCCCGGTGTGAGGAATTTGTTTCTCGACTGCCGGATGGCTATCACAGCAATATCGGGGAGAATGGTTGTACTCTCTCTGGCGGTGAACGGCAACGTATTTCCATTGCTCGCGCAATTTTGAAGGATGCACCGGTGATAGTTTTGGATGAGGCAACCGCTTCCATGGACGCAGAGAATGAAACGCTTGTTCAGCAAGCGTTGTCTGAACTTCTGCGGGGAAAAACTGTATTGGTCATTGCACATCGTATGCGGACAATTGCAAATGTAGATAAAATCGTTGTTCTGGATCAGGGACATGTCGCAGAGATGGGAACTCCTGAGGAACTTTTGGAGAAAAATGGATTATTCAGCCGCTTGGCCTTGTCGCAGACAGCATGTCGGTAAAACTAAAAAACAGAAAAATGTGACACCGGTGTTTCGTAATGGTAAAGTGGAACATCGGTGTTTGTTCAATCGAAGTTTGTAAGGAACAGAAACTTGATTAGAAACCAATCGAAGTTGGTGTAAACGATAAAGCAGCTTACAATATTTGATAAACTGCCCTATCGTTTACATCAATTTCGATTTTTCTATAGTGAACAAAGTCGCGTCACCGGAGCCGATATGTATGGACTTTCAATCTTTACACTTTACTATAAGATAAAGGTTTTGCCGTTGTGGCAGATGACTCGTTTCTGAATCTAAGCACGACAAATAGACCTCATTTCTGAGGCTTTTCAAAAAATATGAATATCAAGCTTTAAATACGTAGTGGTATCCGCTGTTGTGGTTTTCCAAGGTGTCCGCCACAGCATTTACAGACAGTAACCTTAATACCGTAGAGGGTTTCGAGCATCTGTGGAGTATCCAGGTCTTTCAGCCGGGAAAGATACTGTTTGCAGCCAAGGAGATTCCGACATAATGTCAGATGTTTGGCTTTGGTTCTGGTACATAGTAACCCATAATGCCTGATTCTGACAAAGCGTTTAGGAGGCACATGCATAAGAAACCGGCGAATAAATTCAACACCGGAAATGGTAAATTCCTTCCAGTTGCCTTCTTCTCGGTAGTCTTTGACATAGTAAGTAACTGTATCTTCATCCATGCGGATGATACGATGGTTGCTGATGGCAATCCGGTGGGTGTATTTCCCAAGGTAGTTAATAACGGACTGTGCACCATTAAAGGTTTTCTTGCAGTGGGGAACCCAATCCTTTTCATAGCAAGTATTTAGGAGTTCCTTGAAAGCATAATGGTTGCGGTACTTTTCACTGCTTCCGTGAAACTGAAGTTTTCTCTCTTCCCAGAGGGTTTTCAGTTCATCCAGATATTTACCCCGAAACAGTTTTGATAACACTTTTACCGGAAGAAAGAATTCTTCTCCTTTATCACGCCATTGATTGTTGGAAGTCAGACCACCACCGAGTAGAATGACATGAATATGGGGATGGTAATTCATTTCAGAGCCCCAGGTATGTAACACGCAAATATATCCAATCTTTGCTCCGAGATATTTTGTATCTTCGGTCAGCTCATTTATAGTTGCGGAAACAGAATGATACATTGCATCATATAGAAGCTGCTGGTTGCTGTAGATTAAAGAATTGAGTTCTTGTGGAACAGTAAATACCACATGAAAGTAAGGAGCATCCAGAACATCCTCACGGCGTTTGTCAATCCACATTTCTTTTGGCAGTGCCTGACACATGGGACAGCATCTGTTACGGCAGGAATTATAATGGATTTGCAAGTGGCCACAGTCCTCACACATGCTTACGTTGGCACCATAAGCACCGGTTTTGCAGTTGATGATGCAGTTTGCAACTTTGAATTGCTGGAAGAAGGTGTGTATTTATCAAGGTATTCAGGATAAAACCGTAGAAATATATCCTGTACAGTAGGATGCTTCATTATGAATCCTCCTGTATATCAAAAGGACTTTTAATGCCAAGTAAAGTTTTGTTACTGACATGAAGATAAATCTCGGTAGACTTAGGATCCAAGTGACCTAACAATGCCTGAATATATTTAATATCACATCCGTCTTCCAGAAGATGACTGGCGAAGCTGTGCCTGAATGCGTGTGAAGTGACATGCTTAGGGATTCCGGCTCGTTCAGAGCTTCTTCTTAATACTTGATTTACCGCAGAGATATCCAGATATTCTCCGGTTGTCTGACTTGGAAAGAGGATATTTCTGGGTCTTTGGCACTGAAACCAGTACTGAGTCAGAATGTCGAGAGTGCGGTCAGCCAGAATGGTGTATCGGTCCATTCTGTTTTTGGTATTGCGGATGTGAATGGAATGATTGCTTCGAGATATATCATCATAATGCAAGTGGGTTGCTTCAGATACCCGAAGACCGCCTGAGTACATAACAGCAAAGATGGCCTTGTACTTCAGGTTTGTGGTGACATCAAGAATGGCATTCACTTCTTCCCTTGATAGAACCGTAGGCAGGGAACGATCACGTTTCATTCTGGGAATTTCATCTTCGTCCCAGTTGAGTTTGAGTACCCGCTTGTACATGAAGCGTAAAGCACCATAGTAATGGTTGTAGGTTTCAGGTAAAATGCCCATCCGTCTTTTGGTGGTCAGGTAATCATCCGCATCAGCTACAGTAAGTTCCTGCCAGGGTTTACCGGTAGCATTCAGGAAAGGGCTAAGGGCGTGACAATACGCCTTTGTAGTGGATTCCTTAAGATTCTTTTTCTGTGCAGCAATAGTTACTAATTCAAAAATATCTTCGTACATAAAATAACCTCCATGAAATAAAAGTAGTAATAACAACAGTAACTACCCATCATGGAGGAGCATTTGCAAAATAAAACTGCTTGTGAAAGCAGCCTGAAGGTGGTATCATTTTCATAGGCAGTTGTTGGGACTAAGCCCGTGTTTGAAGTTTGTTATTGGTGGTGCTTTAACAATACTATCTTGGGACGATCTGTCACTGCCTTTTTTGGAAAAAGTAAAAAGCTGCGCCACAGCCTTGGCAGGCCATCGCGCAGCGATTTTGTTCAATTTGAATTTAAAGAGGAGGAATAATGCAATGAACTTCTTTGAAAATACTCGTAAGCCACAAGGCTTCGGCGGAAAATTGATGACGAAGATGATGAACATCGGTCACGCCAAGTTATCACAATGGGGATTCTCAAATATCTCAGTGAATCCGGACGCTGCGGTACTGGATGTTGGTTGCGGAGGCGGTGCAAATATTGTAACCTGGTTGGGTAAATGCGGAAATGGACATGTGACAGGAATGGATTATTCGAAGGTCAGTGTGGCAGAATCTCAAAAACTGAACGCCACCGCCATTAAACAGGGGAAATGTTGCGTGGTTCAAGGTGATGTATCTGCTATCCCTTTTCCTGATGCGGTTTTTGATTATGTTTCTGCTTTTGAGACAGTTTACTTCTGGCCGGGATTGAAAAAATGTTTTTTTGAGGTAAATCGAGTTCTGAAAAACGGAGGGACATTCCTGATTTGTAACGAATCTGACGGAACGAATGACGCAGATGAAAAATGGACAAAGTTGATTGATGGTATGAAGATTTACACATCTGATCAACTCATTGCTGCTTTGAAAGAAGCAGGTTTTACAGAGATAAAAACGTATTCAAATACAAAAAATCATTGGATAAGTATTGTTGCAACGAAATAGCCAATTTTCAGTTTGTTGAATTAAAAATGAAATAAAGTTCCAGTAATCATAGAGTGTATGGATTCAATTCCATATGCTCTTTTTCTTTACTTAATTTCAGGAAAAATGTAGAAATCTAATGTTACGAGTTTCTTACGAGTGGCATTAAAAAAACTCGCAAGAAAAAAAGTAAAAAAATTTGCTTTTGACCACTGTAAAACATGCTCTGAGCGTTTCGTTATATGAAGGAATAATTTTTCTTTCATATTTCAAAGAAAAGAGGATAAAGAAATGTCAGAGAAAAGATGTTATACAGTTCAAGAGTTACAGGAAATCTTAGGAGTCAGCAGACCTACTATTTATAACCTTTTAAAGAAAAAGGAATTCCGGTGGATCCAGTTGGATGGCGGAAAGTATCGTATCTCAAAGAAGAGTTTCGATGACTGGCTCGATAACTTGGAACAGTAAAAAACAGGGTGTTGATCAGGCAGATTTTGTCTGCAATCGACATCCTAAATTTTTATCTGGATTTGAGATATGATATAAGAAAAAACACTAACACTAAAAAAGACAGGAAGTGAAGAATAAATGGCAACAGCAATTATGAAACAAAAAGAAGTTCCGGAAATGGACGATGTTGAAGAGATCATTTCAAAGATATCAGAAGACAGTCCTTACAAACGGCGTCCGACACAAAAGAGAATCTGGATGACCGTGCCGGAAATGGGAAAGCTGCTGGGATTAAAAAAGACAGATCGATACTGGCTGGTGCATAAAAATGTTTTTGAATCTAAAGAGATTGCCGGAAAGATACGAATCAATATTGCCAGCTTTGAAAAATGGTACGCCAATCAGATTAAATACCATAAAGTTACCGGAGAAGAACCAGGGAAAGAATTGAAATTCTGGTCCTATTCCGTTAAGGAAGTTGCGGATCTGTTGGGTGTTGATGATTATCTTGTTTATGATTTACTCAAGAAAAATCAAATGGAAGCTGTTATTGTCGATTACTGGAAACGAATACCAAAAGAATCTTTTCAGAACTGGTATAAAAGCCAGTCCCGGTATCGAACAAAGGAAGACAGAGAAAAAGACGCTCTTCTGGAAGATGCAACAATTACGATGCCTGAGATGGCACAGCTGCTTGGAACAACCAGAAGCGCAGTATATACAATTCTTGATAATCCAAAGTATAGTCATTTTTTTGAATTCATTGTGATTGCAGAAAAGAAAAGGATCACAAAAGAGAGTTTTCAAAAATTCCTGGAAGGTCAGGATCGGTATAAGTTGGATCCATCGAATGATTATGAAGAACTTGCACAGGAACAAAATATTGCCCTGGCTAATTTCCGGCGGAAGAAATTATCACAGACCGGAATACGAGGAAGCAATGGAAATATAAAGTATCTTACTTTTGATGAAGCTTCCTATCTGGCAAAGGTCAGCAGAAGCATGATCAACAAGTGGGCGGATAAAGGAAAGTTCACAGTAATAAAAGTTGGCAGTCGAGTTAGGATCCGTCGGGATGAATTTGAGGACTGGATGGAGCAAAGAGATTTGGAAAGGAGTATGCAATAATATGGCATCTATAAGAGAACGAAACGGAAAATTTAATGTAATCTATTCCTATACGAATGAAAAAGGTGAGAGGAAACAGAAATGGGAAACCTATGAAACGAAAGCCGAAGCAAAGAGAAGAAAAAAAGAAATTGAATATAAAAAAGAGATGGGATCATTTGTCGTTCGTAAATGCAAAACACTGGATGAGCTTATTACAGAGTATGTTGCACTGTATGGAAAAGAAAACTGGGCGCTTTCTACATATGAAGGAAATGTCTCTCTTATCAACAACTATATTCTTCCAATCATTGGTGATGCAAAGCTGTCAGAGATTAATACCCGATTCATCGAAAGATATTATCAGAGTCTTTTGAAGAGGCGTGCTGTTATCAATCCATTAAATAAAACCAGTCGAAATGAATTTGTATCGTCCAGTACGGTCAGGGATGTTAATAAGCTGCTCAGAAACTGTTTTGAACAGGCAGTGAAATGGGAACTGATGGAGAAGAATCCCTGTACTCATGCGACTGTACCAAAACATAAATCCCAAAAAAGAGACATCTGGACAGCGGATACATTGATGTATGCGCTCAGTGTCTGTGAAGATGAACGATTAAAGCTTGCAATTAATCTATCTTTCTCATGTTCCCTGCGACTTGGTGAGCTGCTTGGTCTTACCTGGGATTGTGTAGATATTTCTCCTGAGGCAATTGAAGAAAACCGTGCATATGTCTTCATCAACAAAGAATCACAGCGTATAAGAAAAGAATCTTTAAATGCATTGGATGGGAAAGATGTGTTGTTGGTATTCCCGACAAATCATAAGAAGAATTCTACGGTCCGTATTCTGAAAACACCAAAGACAGAAAGCAGTGTGCGTAAGATATTCTTACCAAAGAGTGTCGCTAATATGTTGGTAGACTGGAAAGCTGAACAGGATGAAATGAAAGAAATCATTGGTGATGAATATATGGACTATAACCTGGTTATGGCAAGTACCTTTGGGCTTCCTCTTGGTGATGGAGCAATCCGTGGTCCTTTAAAGAAACTGATTGAGGACTATAATCTCCCACCGGTTGTGTTTCACAGTTTCCGTCATAGCAGCGTTACTTATAAGCTGAAACTGAATGGTGGGGACATCAAAGCGGTACAGGGTGATTCCGGTCATGCTCAGGTCAATATGGTTACGGATGTGTACTCTCATATTCTGGATGATGACCGAAGGAAAAATGCAGAGCTTTTTGAAGAAGCATTTTATGAGAAAAAGAATCTGGATCCACAGATGCATGTACAGCAGGAAAATAATAATGCAACTGTTGCTGATGAAGTCGATTCGGAACTTCTGGCAAAAGTGTTGGCAAATCCAGAGATGCGGGCATTGCTCAATTCACTGGCGAAGACGATGAAGTAATTAGTCTATCTCCATCATATCTATTGGAATCTCCATCATTTGATGATGGAATGATGGAGATTCAGTTACAAAAAAGGTTACAGATATTTTTACTGAATAAAATTTGCCAGTCAAAGACGCATGGACAAACCGTCTCGTATGCGTTATATTATTTATAGACAAGAAAATATCTTGTGCTTTCGATAGGAAGTTTAATTGAATACTGTTTACCATGATCGAACGTACGAAGCATGGTGGTCATATAACAGATATCGATGGTAATATCAAGGCATTCCCCAATTATTAGCTGGAGCAAACAATCAGCTAACTTTCAGAGCTTTACAGAGCTTGACAGAGGGGGTATTCAGAATAACTCAAATTGAATCGGAAACAGTTTTTAATAGTGTCCCATATGGGTTTACCTTACCTCAGATTGACAGAGAGTGACAATAGGTTGGAGCTCTCCTAAGCGGCAGATTGTTCGATTCCTTCGAGCCTTGAAAATTGCATAAAACTTATAAATGTCTCAGTAGCTCAGTTGGATAGAGCACACGCCTCCTAAGCGCTAGCTGTGGGTTCGATTCCCGCAGGGGACGGTTACTAAAAAAGCGGTAATGATTAGCAGAAAATGCTATATCATGAGCCGCTTTTTTCTTTGTGATGAAATAAGAAAAGACAAGCAGGGAATGAATTTCCAGCTAATTTGAATTGATTTTCGTTAGCTGGCAGCTAATCAAAAATGCTGTTTTGCAAACAGGAAAAAATGGACTTCCTGCTAACATCGGGGTTCGTTCCTGTTGAAACCTCAGATTGGGGATGTAAAACAGGGTAAAATGGAGTTAAAGCCCTCGCTTAAAGGAACTTCTGCAAACATCCATTAGCTGAAACAATAGAATATTTCATTAGCTGTAGCTAATGGCAAACGGGATGCTCGTTTGGATCAGATTCAAATATAAGAATCTAATCTAAACGGGCATTTTTTTGTTTGGATTACAGGAAAAGGAGGAGTTCAATGGCTGGAAAAGGAAACGAATCAAACAGGCTGTTTGAGGATGAGAAAGTCATAGAAATTGAGATTGAAAGACTCAGATATTTTAAAGACCATCCTTTTAAAGTGACTGATGATAAGGAAATGAATCTCCTTAAGGACAGCATCAAACAGTACGGTGTATTGAATCCGCTAATTGTAAGGCCGGTGCCGGATGGAGTTTATGAAATTATCTCAGGTCACAGAAGAAAATATGCGGCTCAGCAACTTGGATACAGGAAGGTACCAGTGATTATACGGGTAATGAACGATGAGGAAGCCATTATTAAAATGGTGGATGCTAATCTACAAAGAGAACGGATCAGTTACAGTGAGAAAGCATTTGCATACAAAATGAAAAATGATGCTATGAAAAGAACTGCCGGAAGACCGCGTAGCCAAATTGACCACAATTTAAAAGGTAAACGAACGGTAGAGATTATTGCTGAGGAAACCGGTGAAAGCCCAAAGCAGGTCCAGAGATATATTTCTCTTACGAATCTGATTCCAGAACTGTTACAGCAGTTGGATGATGAACTGATCTCGTTCAATCCGGCTGTCGAACTGGCAGCTTTAAAAGAAAATGAGCAGAAAGAATTGATCGAGGCAATGGATTATGCCCAGTCGATTCCTTCTCTCTCACAGGCGCAACGGATGAAGAAATTGAGTAAAGAAGGAAATCTGTCTCTGGAAAAGATGCAAGATATTCTGAGTGAGGTCAAAAAAGGGGAAATATCAAGGGTCACATTTACAAATGAACAGCTTCACAGATACTTTCCAAACAGCTATACACCGGAAATGATGAAGTGTGAAATTATCGCAATCTTAAAAATATGGATGGAACAATACTGGGATAAATGAAGACCCATCTGTAAAATGTCAAGGATGGATATATCTGAACTGTCGCCCGAAAATGTTCATCGTCCACCGTTTCAGTATCAACATCAATTCCAAATTGGTCAATCACGTGCATCATCAAATTGTTATCACACAATAGGGAAACTTCAGCAACCTTGTCAGCTCCGTACATTCTGAACACTTCTCCGGAATACTTAGAAGGATCAAAGTCTTCCGGAATCGGAACAATATCATCCGACAGGATCTCTGGGCAGGCATTGATTCTGTCCACGCGAAATGCGTTAACTTTCTGTCGGTCATCGTAAAATCCGACAACATAGTAATAATTACCATTCCAGATCATTGTGTATGGGCTAATGATATACGGCTTTCCATCGTGTCGCAAGACTCTGTTTTTATTCACATCGTAGTTGAACGACCCGCCAAAAGTGGTGCATTGTTCAACTATGGAATACGAAGTGCCATATACAAGCACTGTTTTGATGGAAAAACTCGGACTTAAGTCAAAGGAAACTTTTCGCAAAAATTACATGAATCCGGCTATGCAACTTCAGTTGGTACAAATGACAATTCCAGAAAAACCGAAAAGTAGAAACCAAAGATATATAAGAAGAATTGATCATCGGTGGGATAATAGTACTTGTAACATCTCGTTCATAGAGCAGATTCGGAAGAATGGATTTATGGGATATTGATCTACAGAGCCTGCCACCGGCAGCTTCTTCCGAACGCATGGCGATATAGAAAAGGCAGTGAATCAAAACTGATTCACTGCCTTCTTTGTTAACGGCTGATAACTTTAACAGTTGTATCGGCATGATCATCTGTTAGTGCAAATTTATCTTTCAGGCCTTCTGTGATATAGACTTCACCGGAATCCGTTACGAAGACCGCTTCAAAATTATTACTCTTTCCCCAGAAATCGGCCGCTTTTTCAAGACCCATAACAAATAATGAAGTGGATAACGCATCGCAGGTTCCGCCATCATCGCCGACAATTGTCACGGAACAAAGGCCGCTGTCTGCCGGATGTCCGGTTGCCGGATCCATGATGTGCCAGTAGGTGTGCCCATCCTGCTCAAAGTAGCGTTCATATCCGCCGGAGGTAATGACGGCCTGGTCTGTGATAGAAAGAACCATCATAGGCGTATCGCCATTCGGATCCTTGATTCCGACTTTCCATGGAGAACCGTCGGGCTTGGAACCGATTGTCTGTACATTTCCGCCAAGGTTTAAGAGTGCGGATTTGACACCGTTATCGCGAAGATACTGGGCAGATTGCTGACCGGCATATCCTTTGGCAATGCTTCCGAGGTCGATGGTCATTCCGGAAGGAATGGTTACGTTGCCGGTTGTCTTATCAAATTCCACCTTAGTGTAATCTACCATAGGAAGTAATGACTGGATCGTGGATTCATCCGGTACCTGGTAGTCACCGGTGGTAAATCCCCATGCCTTGACGATCGGGTAGATAGAGATGTCGAGTGCACCGTCTGTCTGGGTACACATTTGAAGTGCCTTCTGCATTAAGTCAGAGACATCGCCGGTAAGGGTTCCGGAACCGTTCTGATTGATATGATATATCTCACTTCCGGAATCTGTGACGGATACTTTCTTTTCAAGATCCGTCAGTACTTTCTTTGCACCTTTTAGTACTTTTTTATCCCCATATGCGCTGAATTTGATGGTAGTATCCATAGCAAAAAAATCAATGCTTTCCGGTTCGCTGGCTGTACTTTTTGAGGTGTTTTTTCCAGCGCCGGAAGCACTGGAACATCCACACGCCAGATAGGCAGTGATCAGTATTATTGATAAAATTTTCTTCATAACAAAATCTCCTCAGACTATAATTGATGAAAAATTTTCAACAGTGTTAGTTTGGATTGACATGGCAGGAAAATATTGGTAGCATTGTGCTACCTAGGTTAGATTCACCTAACAAAACTATCATTTAATATACCATGAAAGGAGCGGGGGTTCAATATCTAATTGTTATTGAGATGGTAGTGAGAATGGAAAAAGAATGTAAAAATACTAACGAGGAGGAAAATATGAAAAAGAATGTAAAAAAAGTAATATCTTTTATTCTGTCCATGCTGGTTATTATTTCTACAGCAGTTACGCCTGCGATGGCAGCGGGGACAAAAGAGGCACCGACAGAAGTAAAGAGCGTTACGGCCAGTGGTCTTTGGACAACAGTTTTAAATCTGGAGTTTGAAGATACAACCTGGATGGATAATATTAATAAAGTAATTGTAAATGATAAAGAATGCAAGAAAAGTACAATCAACAGTTTCTCGAGTGATACAAATATTTGGGAAGTTGGCAGTGCTACGGGTGCATATGGAAGTTACAAAACATTGAAACTGGCAGTTCCGGATGGAAAATTATGGACAGTTAAGGTTTCGGCAGACGGATACAAGGATCTGACTGTTAAAATTACCAAAGAAACAGTAAATTATACAGATACTTATAAAGCGGAAGTAGTTTCAAATTCTGGGGAGACAACCAATAAGAGATATACTGCTGACGTGACACCTGCAGTAAATGGTAAAATAACACTTAATGCCGCAAAAGATATAAAAGAAGGTGACACAGTTACCGTAACAGCAACTCCGGACGAAAATTATGAAGTAGTTGCAGTCACTGTAAAAGGAGTAAGTGGAAAATCTGTTGATGTCCAGAATGCAGAAGGAATTTATACATTTAAGATGCCGGCAGAAAACGTAACTGTATCAGCTACATTTAAAGAGAAAGCTATAGCCGGAAATAAAAAAATTGAAGTGAGTCAGGTTAGCATCAACAAAGATCTTTGGGGAAGTGACTGGGAATTCACTTTTAAAAATGCTGAAGATTATGTAAGCGCGATCACAGATGTAAAAGTAAACGGAACTTCATGGGAGGAAAAATCTTATAGCGTTTCGTCAGGCGGCCAGTATTATAAAAATACCAGCAGCAATAAATTAGTCTGTGCAGCAAGAGAGTACAGTGCAAATCCGACAATTCCGGTTCTGAAAAGTGGTGATATCATTACCATTACAGCAAATGGATACGAGGATCTGACATTCAAACTTGTTATCAAAGATGACAATGCGTCTCTTGTAGAAGACGATGGACAGGGAGATCCATATGATCTTCATGTAAAGATTGATGGTTCGTTCGAGGCAGCTATTGTAGGACAGAAGAACTACGATGGTGTATCAAGTGCAAGTGTCGGAGGATCATCCAGCAATAAGAACAGCTCAGTAAAAGTGTATGGCGCCCTTGTGAACAAAGGAACAGAGCCTGCAGACAATGACTGGGAAGAGCTGGATAACTTATCAAAGATTAAATTAGACGGAAGTAAATGTAAAGTAGATATCGTTCCGGACACAGCAAACGGAACTCCTGCAGACAGCGACAGCGGTATGAAAGGTGTTTATATGACGATCAGCAGTAATCTGACACTTAACGGAACACCGAAAGATGCGGGGACATATCTGGTCTCAGTATCCATTACCGATGATCAGGGACGAACTGCAGTCAGCAATACACTGCCGTTCAGAGTTTATTCAGGAGATGAAACTCTTGCAGAACGTCTGAAAGAAGAGAATTTTAAGAAATATGACAGCGGATTGTATGCATGGGATATCATGGAACCATGGGCAATCAGCAAATTCGGAACGAATGTAGAAGGTGAAGAAGAAAGCGTACGCGTGCCGGCAGGGTTAGAAGCCTGGTTCGGTTCAAAAGAGAGCGGTACATATGGCTATCTGGGATACGATCTGCCGTGGAAGAAGGTGATGAGTGGAGATATCCCACAGACACTTTATATTCCGAATGGATGTAATCTTACATTGACGAATATGGAAATTCTCAGCAGTGTACGTATTGTAGTAGAAAACGGCGGTAAGCTGACATTGTCAGATTCAGTTGTTCAGGGAATTATCGATGTCCAGAGCGGCGGTACATTCTCTATGAATTATGACGCTTATAAGAATGCATTTACAAAAGGTTCTTCTATTTGCGGACAGCTGCGTCTGGCAGATGGGGCAATATTAGAAAATGCAGCTATCTATTCTCGTGCAAATTATCTGGCAAATGGGGATCGGACAGACCGCAACACATCAGAACCGGTTGTAACAGCAACAGGTAATGTGACGATCAAAGGTCAGGTATTTATTAAAGGTGCCGGAGATGGAGACGGAATCGGACAGACAGCACTTCGCGTAGATGGAACACTGCGCCTGGCAGACGGGGCAATACTGGTTACAACCGGCGGAGAAGGTATGATCAACGAAAATGACGGTGGAACTGCAATTGATATTAAGAGCGGAAAGATTACCGGAAATGGAAAACTTGTAGCTATTGGTGGTAAGACATTCTGGGGAAATGGTGGAAATGCCGTAACCGGAAATGGTACGATTGAGACTGCATCAGCATTCCTTCAGGGAGCTACTGCAAGTAAAGCAAAAAACAAAGAAGCAGGAAAAGCAATCGGAGATAACATCAGAGTTATAACATCGGATCGTTATATCAAAGATGGAGAAGTAAGCGATAATTACGGAACAGATGATGCTTTGAGCGGTCTGTACTGGAAAGAAGGAATTGACGCAACACCACCGTTAGACAAATATGTAACATCAGAAGTGGAAAATATTCTTTCATTAGAAGGTACACTGGATAAGACTTATGACGGCAAAGCCGTAAATGGTCCGGTTGTAAAAGCAGGAGATAAAGTACTTGCAGAAGAAACAGATTATACACTGACTTACAAAGATTCAGAAGGAAATGAATTGTCAGAAACTCCGGTAAATGCAGGTACGTATACAGTAACAGTTAACGGTCTTGGAACATACGCAGGCATGAACCTGAACGTAACATTTACTATCTCGCCAAAGGCAGCAGAACTGACGGTTGTAGCAGATCCATCTTCAGCAAAATATGATGGAAAGAGCAAAACTCCGGAAGTTACAGTAAAAGACGGAGATAAAGTACTGAAAGAAGGAACAGATTATACACTTTCTTATGTATATGGTGAGGATGCCGAGACAAAAGATTTCGCAGGGGCAGAATTTGTAAAAGAAGGAAATTACACAATAACTGTAACTGGTATCGGAAACTATGAAGGATCAACAGGAAAAGCAGTATTTACGATCAGTAAAAATAATTCTGCATCTACAGATCCGACAAACCCTTCAAATCCAAACGGGGATAAGAACGTTACAGACAAAAAAGTAAGCAATAATACAAATAATGTTAAACCGGTTGTAAAGAACGTTGTAGCAAAGAACAACAAAAATGTTCCAAAGACAGGTGATAACGCAAATGTATTACTCTGGATCGCGCTTGCAGTTATTTCTTGTGGAGTACTCGCAGGAGTAGGTGTAGCAGTCAGAAAACGAAAATAAGATTATAAATCATATAGCAGAAAAGGAAGCATTTGGAGTAGGATCCAGATGCTTCTTTTTGTTATACCAAAGTATGCATGAAAAGCTGTTGGTGGTAGCTTTTGCAGAGGGTTAATGTGTTATACTATATATTGGTTACCAACATTAACCGGCAGAAAAAATTTTATAAGTTAGTGTGAAATACGGAGGCGTAGAATTGAGCTATAAAAATAATCGTGAAGTTAAGACGTTTCGTATCTACCATTTCAAGTAAATCTGGGATAAGTTCTGTCAATCGGATGAAACGTTAAATCTGTTTTGAACTTTCTCCCACCTGTTGAGCTAAAATATCTCTTGAAACCATTCCCGATAAATTCTGGTCATTTTGACCAGAATTATTTTTGGATGGTCTTCCAGCTTGAAGTTTCATTGCTTCCAGCTTCATCTTATAAGCAAATGCCTTTTCGCTCGGAAGCAGCTCCTCCCTCTGAATATTGGCATCCACCATAACAATCACTGCATCATCGTCCGTCATTTCCCTGACGATTGCCGGTATGGTTACAAGACCTGCTAATTGAGCTGCGTGCATTCTCCGGTGTCCGGAAATCATTTCATAACCATCATGATCATCAGGACGAATTAGAACAGGAGTAAGTACACCATTTTCCCGGATACTTTCAATCAGATCCTGCATTTTTTCATCATCAATCACTTTAAATGGATGTCCGGCAAAAGGATGTATTTTATCAATCTCAATCTCCATTGCAGACTCTTCATTTACAACTCCCAATAGTTCATCAATACTTGTCAGTTTGATTTTCTCACCGCTTCTATTTTTCATTTTCCAAAACCTCCTGTGTAAGACTTTTATATGCGTTGGATACTTTACTCTTAGGGCAGTGGGCATAAATGCTGATTCCCTCTGCACTTGTTTCTGCCGCTTTTACGGATAAGGGTATTACATTTTCAAAAATCGTAATCTTTGATCCGTATGTAACATGAAGCATCGTTGAAATATCCTTTGCGTAATTTGTGCGGAAATCTACCATTGTCAGCAGAATTCCCATGATCTGCAATTTCCTGTTCAGCCTTTTCTTTACCATAGAAATGGTTTTGATCAACTGCTGGAGACCTTTCACCGGCAGATATGCTGCCTGTACTGGAATCAGCACTGCATCCGAAGCAACCAGAGCATTGATCGTCATCATTCCAAGGCTGGGCATACAGTCAATCAAAATATAATCGTATCGTTCTCTCATCATTTCTATATAATCTTTCATGATCATTTCCCTGCTCATCACATTTCCAAGAGTTACTTCCAGGGCTGACAATTCAATATTTGCCGGTAACAGATCCACATTCTCTTCATGATGAAGAATTCCATCTTCCGGTTTTATTTCTTCCTCATTAATAACTGCCAGCATGATTGTTGCCAGGGTAGTACCAAGATCATCCGGTTCCACATACCCCAGACTGGCTGTCAGGCTTCCCTGGGGATCCGCATCAATCAAAAGCACCTTTTTTCCTTCTTTCGCCAGCCCGATTCCTAAGTTTACTGTTGTCGTTGTCTTGCCGACACCGCCTTTTTGGTTTGTAACAGAAATTACTTTACACATCGTTCATTCCTCCGTTTCTTATTTATAGACTCTCGGAATCTCTGAGCCGCATAAATAATGGCTTTCAGAGGTCCCATTTTTTTAATTCCCCCACATTTTCTACAAAAAACAGTTGACATGAGGGTAAAAATGTGCGGCGCGCCTTGTCGACTCCACCTCGCCAGAGGCGGCGAGGCGCGCCCTTCAATTAAGAAGCAAATACGCTCTTGATTGGAGGTGCACACTTTGAAACCTGTTAACATCGGCGGACATCCCGCCTATCAGGACCGTGTCCTGACTCAACTCCGTAAGTATTATCCAGATGCAGATACTTCCTTTGATACTGCTACTTGGAAAGTGATGGAACAGTTCTGGAACCTGGATCTTTCACCTGTGGATCAGATCATGCAGGATCGTTATTCCGTGTTCGGCCCGGAACCAAGGCTTCCCTCCGACATGCTGCGTTCTTACCTGCTTTCCATGAAGTTCAAGGTCACTTCCCTTACTTCCTGGGCTTCTTCCCTGAAGCAGAATTATCTTTTCGCTATCCTCTCCGGCTTTATGGTCGGTGACACACCAGGTGTCGGAACTTTCTACGACTTTACCCGGCGTCTGTGGCTCTCAGATAAGAACAACATTTCAGATCCGCTCCATCCTCCAAAGGAGAAGCCAAAAAAGCCGAAAAAGAAGGGTGAAAAAGCTTCTCCGGTCGAGAAGGTAACGGTGTATGACCTTTTGGCAAAATTCGAAATTGAACCACCCAGGGATTTCTCTCCTGCTAAACGTCTTTTTGATATCTTCTGCTCCCAGTTTCTGGATAAATCCGTTAAAAGGGGGCTGATTGACCTCAATAATCTTGCTGTCGCTGGTGATGGAACACCTGTTTATACCGGCGCACGGGAACGAAAAACCCGCACCTGTGATTGCCTTGAAAAAGGGATCCGCGACTGTAAATGCAACCGCATTTATCACCAACCGGACTGTAACATCGGCTGGGATTCCCACAGAGACCGTCACTATTTCGGATATGATCTCTACATGCTCACTGCCTCCGATTCGGAATGCGATCTCCCTGTGTTCCCGCTCCTGGGGCCGGCTTCCCGACATGATTCACATGGATTTCTGTATAACTATTTCTCCATGCAGCAGTTCCTTCCGGAAGCCCATGTCACCAAGCTTTTGCTCGAATCGGCACATGACGCCATGGCCTACTACGAATACTGCCGTGACCATGGTATTCAGCCATTCATTGACCTGAACGGAAAGGGCGGGCGTCCACCGGTTTATAAAGATGACTTTACGATCGGAGACGATGGTGTCCCCATCTGTAAAGAAGGTTTTCGAATGCGCCGGGACGGCACAGAAACTGCCAAGGGGCGAACGAAATTCAAATGTCCTAAAATCAGTTTTGCCGGAGGCTCACCGACCTGCACCTGTGAACACCCCTGTTCGGATGCTATATACGGCCGTACCGTTCATCTTGTTCTAAAGGATAATCCAAGGCTTTTTAATGACCCGCCCAGAAGCAGTAAGGAATGGAAGCTGGAATACAACGCAAGGACGTCATCCGAGAGGTGTAATAAGCGAGAAAAGATCGACTATAAATTAGAAGACGGCAGACACCGGTCATCTAAGATGTGGTACTGCCGCCTTTTCGCCATCATGATGTGTCAACATCTTGATGCATGGGCTTTGCCAAAATCGTCCCGCCTAAAAGACCTTTTTGAGCAAGCCGCTTAACTGAATAAGCAATACCAGTATAATCCATTTCTGACGCATGGTCTATTAAAGTGCGCCATTTTTCAAATTTTATTACACGTCTGTACTGTTCTGGATAATATTTACTTCTCAAGGTTCATCCGACCGATGAATCATGGTCGGCAGGTTAAAGATTCCGAGAGCCTATCGGAATCTTTCATCACATTGTGATGCCAACATAGGTATAAATGGCTGTCCCTTCCATTTGTACTATTGTTGCTGCGACCACTTTTTCACTGGAAGCCAAAAGACATCTGTGATGTCAAAAACGAGGGCATGGGGGCGCTGCAGGTCCAGTGGACCTGCGTTTAGCGCGGACCGTAGTGGAACGAAGACCGGAATCCCCATCAAGATGAAAACCCGTAAGTGTAACAGTTGCCAAAATGGCACTACTGTTAAACACGGGTGGATCTTGCTCTTATTTGTATCCCTCTATATAACGAAACGCTCAGAGGCTGTTTTACAGTGGGGGAAAAGAAAAATATCAAAAAATTGATGAATAAAGATAAGCTTATGGTAGAATGGAAAACTCATTGATAAATACATCTGGCTCTTGGGAAAAAATTTTTTCGAAGAACTATGGGAAAAGGAATTATCCATGGCGGATGTATGTGATTGTGTATGTTGCAGTATTGGTGCTGTATTTTGTAATGAATGGCTTATTGACTTCAAAGCTTAAAAAAGTAAATTTAGCGGAAGTGTTAAAGAATAGAGAGTGATTTTGTTGAAAAAGTGAATAACCATAAGGCTTGTTTCAGAACTCTTATATTGAGAAATTTTGTTCATTTACGGGCAACTGGATTTATTGACAGTTTTGAGAAAAGAGTGATAGTATAACAATGTTATATATCTAATCAGACGAATAAAAGTGGATGTTATAACATCCGCTTTTATTTAGCAACTATGGTTAGAAAAAACTAACTAAAAAGGAAAGAGGTAATATTATGAAGAGTGAAACAAAACTCAAAGGAAAAGATTTAATTAACATTGGTATTTATGGCGCAATTTATTGTGTTCTTTTGACAGCTGTTGCGATGTTGGGCTACATACCGATTATGATGCCGCTGCTAACCATTATAGGACCAATTGTATGTGGTATTCCAATGATGCTGTTTATGACAAAAGTGAAAAAATTTGGCATGGTAACGATTATGGGAATTATCATTGGTGTGTATTTATGGATTACCGGTATGGGATTCTGGCCGGCAATATTCGGCCTTGTTTTCGGACTGATTGCTGATTTTGTTGATAAGAGTGGTGATTATCAAAGCGCAATCAAAACTGTGATAGGAAATGGTATTTTCCATATTCTCCTTTTTGGTAACTTCCTGCCTTTATACTTAAATCCGGATAAATATTTTTCTACAAGACAGAGTTTTGGTCAGGATTATATTACTTCGCTGACAAACATAATGCAGCCGTGGACTGCGCCTGTGTTGTTGGTCTGCTGTTTTGTATCAGGTGTGATTGGGGCACTCTTTGGAAAGAAATTGTTGAAAAAGCATTTTATTAAGGCAGGCATTGCATAATGGGAAAAGGAATTTTACAAACCAGTGTGCAAAATCGAGGGCTTGTACTGGATCCCAGAACGAAGTTGCTTCTCCTTTTTACCATGGCAGTATTTGTCTTAGGCTATATGGGCGGAGAAAAGCTACAGCTTCTGACCCCGATTTTTTGTATTTTACCGGCGGTATTTTTATTAACCGCGAAAAAGTATAAAACTGCGATTGGATATATCCTGATATATTCAGCTTCCTTTTTGGCGTTTGTGTTTTGGGGCGAAAAAACCAGTGGTATCATAAATTTTCTGCTTCTTGGAATATGTGGTATCCTTGCCAGATTCCTGCCTTGTATGATGATGGGAGCCTATATGATTTCCACAACTACCGTAAGTGAATTTACAGCGGCGATGCAGAGGATGCATTTAAGTGAGAAAATTATCATACCACTTTCTGTCATGTTTCGTTTCTTCCCAACAGTTATTGACGAGTTTGCTTCTATCAACGCTGCAATGAAGATGAGAGATATTCGTATTGGCGGAAGAAATTTCTCCAAAATGTTTGAATATAGAATCGTGCCGTTAATGACGTGTTGTGTAAAAATCGGTGAGGAGCTTTCGGCAGCGGCTTTGACAAGGGGATTGGGCGGAACCGTTCATAGAACCAACATATGCAGGATTGGATTACATATACAAGATATTTTGGTGATACTGTTATGCCTTGTACCATTGGTACTTCTTTTATTTCAGACAATAGGAATTTTATGATAGGAGAGGTGACATCATGATTGAGCTAAATAATATTTGTTTTCAATATGCAAATACAGAGGAGGCATCTCTGGTAAATGTGTCACTTCAGATTCCGGATGGACAATGTGTTCTGCTCTGTGGAGAATCCGGCTGTGGAAAAACAACAATCACTCGTCTTTTGAATGGCCTGATTCCACATTATTACGAGGGAGAGCTTCAGGGAGATGTACTGGTAAATGGTTTGAACGTGAAGCAGGAAGAGTTATATGACACGGCCAGAATAGTAGGAAGTGTTTTTCAGAATCCAAGAAGTCAGTTCTTTTGCGTCGATACCACCAGTGAAATTGCTTTTGGATGTGAGAACATGGGATTACCTGAACAGGAAATACGGGAGCGAATGAGACAGACAGTCAGGGAATTGGATATGGAACAATTACTTGACAGGGATATTTTTAATCTGTCCGGTGGAGAAAAACAAAAAGTTGCCTGTGCATCCGTATCTGCACTTCATCCTGACATATTTGTGCTGGATGAACCGACCTCTAATCTGGATGTAAACGCCATAGAGGATTTGAAAAAGACCCTAATGCTCTGGAAATCCGAGGGTAAAACCATTGTGATAGCAGAACATAGATTATATTGGCTGACAGAACTGTGCGACAGGGTAGTTTATATGAAAGCAGGAAAAATTGTCCTTGATATTTCCATGGATGAGTTTAAGAATTATTCAGAAGAAACACTTTCTGATATGGGACTGCGTACTCTGCGTATGAATCTACACAGAGATGTAAAATCGGTACCTGGCAATGTGGAGAAAATGGTACTTCGAGATTTTTCTTTTTCTTATGAAAAAGAAGATGCGATCAATATTCCTGAGATTTCGTTGCAGGAGGGTGCAGTGATTGCCGTAATAGGTCAAAACGGAGCCGGGAAATCTACATTTTCGCGCTGTCTGTGTGGATTGGAAAAGAAATTTAAAGGAAAGGTGATGATTGGCGAAAAGATTCTGCATCGTAAGCAATTGTTGAAGCAATGTTATATGGTTATGCAGGATGTAAATCATCAGTTATTTTGTGAGTCTGTTGAGGAAGAAGTACAGCTTGGAATGGCAGACGAAAATTGCCAGAACGTGTCTGACGTGTTAAAAAGCCTTGATTTGGAGGGGCTTACAGAGCGTCATCCAATGAGCTTATCCGGAGGGCAAAAGCAAAGAGTTGCCATTGCATCTGCAATTCTGGCAGATAAGTCTATCCTTGTTTTTGATGAGCCTACCAGCGGACTGGATTATTGTCATATGGAACAGACAGCCAAGTTAATCACATCACTAAAAGGTCAAAAGACTATATTCATTGTGACACATGATCCGGAGCTCATTATAAGGTGTTGTACTCATATTCTTGATTTGGAGAAGGGAAGCGTTCAAGAGTTTTACGAATTGAATCAGGAAGGGACGGATATGATAGAACATTTTTTCCTTCCTGCCTGCGATTAGTAGTGGAACAGGAATTTTGGAAGGTTCCGGTCTTAACCAGTGCGGATTCTTCACAGCAATTCATAAATCCAGATATACTCAGGCATGAGCTGCAACACGAGGAGCTTTTGATAAGGTATACGAAAGATTGGATGAATGTGGGTTCTTTTGATAGAACATAGCATTTGTTATGATGAAAGGAAGAGTGAAATGGATAAAAAAGAAAAAATATCTGTGAGTGGTGTACCTGAGACCATGCTCCAGACAATGTATGCAAGAGCAAAAGAATCAGAGAAAGAACATCCCTATATTTATGACAAAGCAGCAGTGGAAATCGTGTCGCGGCTGGACTATGATTTTTCCAACGCAGATAAGGACAGTATGATGAGTTCTGGAGTAATCGCACGGACAATTCTGCTGGATGGCATGGTTGAAGAGTTTCTTAGCAGTCATCCGGGTACGATTGTGGTGAATATCGCCTGCGGAATGGATACAAGATGCTATCGCGTGGAAGGACAATATAAGTACTGGTACAATATTGATCTGCCGGAAACTATCGAAATAAGGAACCGTTTTTTGAAAGAAGACGGACCTGTATTCCAAATCGCAAAATCTGCCACGGACGCTTCCTATACAGAAGAAATCTGTTATCACGATGAACCGGTTCTTGTTGTGGTTGAGGGACTCACGATGTATCTGCAGGAAGAGGATGTGAAGCAGATTTTCCATATTGTCTATGAAAAATTTGAGAAGGCTACTGTATTTGTGGAAACAATGTCCCCCTTTGTGTCGGCTCATGTAAAGGAAAAATCCATACAGGGAAGTCAGGCGAAATTTACATGGGGAGTAAAAAACGGAAAAGAACTGCAGAAGCTTATTCCGGAATTTACCAATCAAAAAGATGTGAGTCTGACCGAAGGGATGAAAGTATTTTCTCCTGCTTATAAAGTGCTTGGGAAAATACCGTTTATCCGTAATCTGTCCAATAAAATATTGGTAATGGAAAAGAAGAATATGCCTGGCAACTGAGTTAGATGCAACTAATCTAATGATAGCTACTTTTGGGAAGACTGGATTCATAATTGACAGCATAATATTTGCACCAATAAATCGGAATTTATAGGAAGTGCAGATGAGGCATGGCTGCGGAATATTCCGTGAATGTGTTGAAATCATATCTGGAACGCAAGAATTATACTCATGACTTTAAAGTGATTGTTTGTCCGAACGTGAGCCACTTGACAGGCATGATGCCCAACAAAGAACGGGAAAAGAAACTATATCGGTTGATTCCGCTTATCGGTTTCATGTATAAAAGCTTTGGCAAGCATAAAAAAGGATGCATGGAGGCATTTGCTAAATCTGAAGAGGAAATCATAAACTGGTTAAGTGCTTAAGTTCCGGTTGTAGAAATGGGGCAGTTGGTTTTATTTGTTTGAGAAGAACAGAGATGACAGATGAAAAGGCTACAGTTGAATAAGCAGGGCAAGCGAGATTAATACTTGATAAATTTACTCAATTATCTATCTTGACAATGCCTAATATCAAAGCTATGCTTATAACTGCGTTATATAACACTGTTATATTTGGAGGTAAATGGTGAATCAGGACAATGTAACATCCACACTGGAAAAAATTCATATAGCAGCGAAACAGGAATTCCTGGACAAAGGGTTTCAATTAGCTTCTTTGCGTAATATTGTGAAGTCAGCCGGGGTGACGACAGGGGCTTTCTATGGCTATTATAAGAGTAAGGAAGAACTGTTTGATGCATTGGTAGGCGAACAGGCAGAACATGTTTTAAGTTTATTCGATACAACCCTTGGAAATTTTAACAAGCTGTCGGGTGAAGAGCAAACGAGGAAGATGACGGATATATCTGAGGATGCGATGTTTCAGATGGTCAACTATATGTATGATCATCATGATGAATTTAAATTACTTATTCTCTGTGCAGAAGGAACAAAATATGTAGATTTTATTCATCAGCTGGTACTACGAGAAACGGAATCTTCTTTTGCGTATATTGGAACATTAAAACAGATGGGAATCAAAGTGAAACCAATTAACAAGAACTTGATTCATATTGTTTCCAGCGGGCTTTTTACAGGTGTATTTGAAACGATTGTTCATGATATGCCAAAGGAAGAGGCAAAAGAGTATATACAGCAGTTGCAACAATTTCATACTGCAGGGTGGGAACAGCTATTAGGTGTAAAGTTCGGAGGATAATTATAGATTTGTAAATAGTCTATTCAGAGCCTCATTCGCAAAACCGCCTCTAAGAGGCTTTCCTTTTGCTCATGAATGGCTTCTCGCCATATGAATTTATAAAATCAGTCCTATTTAAGCAAGCTTAATCGGTCTTATTTGTATAAATTCGCATGGCTCTGAATAGACAGCAAATAAGAGAAACTCATTTTGGGTTTCTCTTAAAAATAAATCGTAGGTTAGAAAAAACTAACTAAAACAAGGAGGAAAATTCTTCTGCTCCTGTAAGCAGTCGCATTTTGCTCCGCAAAACAAGGAGGAATCGCAATGAAACAAAAGGAAAGAAGCACGATGAGTTGGCTTGCCGAATTCGCAGGTGAGAAAAAGAGCCTGTACATTGCAAGTGTCATATTTGCCATCATCGGAGTCGCCTGCAGTATTATTCCCTATGTCATTATGGGAGATATAGTGACAAAACTGGTTGGAGGGAACCGTGACTGGCAGTACTATTTAAGGGATGGAATCATCATGGCGGTATTTTGGATAGGCAGGGTTACCTTTCATGGTATATCTACTTCCTGTTCCCACAAAGCAACCTTCCATGTGTTAGCCACAATTCGAAAGAGGTTATGTGATAAGTTGGCAAAAGTTCCGTTGGGATTGGTAAAAGATACACCATCCGGCTCTTTGAAAAATATTATGGTAGAGAGGGTTGACAGCATTGAAACAACGTTGGCCCATGTATTACCGGAATTTACGGCAAATCTCATGGCACCTTTGACGGTGTTTATCTATCTTCTGATTATCGACTGGAGAATGGGACTGGTTTCTCTGGTTACTCTTGTGCTTGGATTGTTTGCTTACATGGGAATGATGCTTGGTTATGAAGAAAGTTATCAGAATACAGTAAATAAAACAAAGATACTGAATGATACAGCAGTAGAGTATATCAATGGTATTGAGGTGATTAAGGCTTTTGGTAAGGCACAGAAATCCTATGAAAAATTCGAGGTTGCCGCAAAGGAAGGCGCTGATTGTTACGTGGAGTGGATGCGAAGATGTAACGTATTCTTTTGTATTGCCATGGTACTTGCACCTTGTACTTCTTTAGCAGTAGTGCCTGTTGGTGGAATGTTTTATATGAACGGAAGTCTTACATTTGCAGAGCTTGTTATGTGTCTGATTTTATCTTTAGGTCTGGTTTCCCCAATCATCACTGCAATGAGTTATGGTGATGCTATTGCGAGAGTCGGTACCATTGTTGGAGAGGTTGCAGGGATTCTCTCTTGGGAGGAAATGGAACGTCCTGCTAATGCTCAGGAAGTTGTGAAGGATTATTCGGTTACACTTAACAATGTTATATTTGGATACAAGGAAAAGCAAGTACTTCACGGTGTGAATTTACAGATAAAAGAAGGAACTGTCAATGCGTTGGTAGGACCTTCCGGCAGTGGAAAATCTACGATTGCAAAACTGATTGCATCTCTGTGGGATGTGAAGGACGGAAGTACTAAAATTGGTGGCGTGGATATCCGTAATCTGCCTTTGGAAGAATACAACCGGAAAGTTGCATATGTATCCCAGGATAATTATCTGTTTGATGATACCATTCGGGAAAATATCCGTATGGGTAACTTAAATGCAACGGATGCCCAGGTGGAAGAGGTTGCAAAGAAAAGTGGCTGCCATGATTTTATCATGGGACTGGAACACGGCTATGATACCGTGGTGGGAAGTGCCGGAGGACATTTGTCCGGCGGAGAACGACAGAGAATTTCTATTGCCAGAGCTATGTTAAAGGATGCACCGATTGTGATTTTGGATGAAGCAACCGCTTATACAGATCCGGAAAATGAAGCAGTGATTCAGTCTTCCGTGGCAAAGCTTGTTCAGGGAAAGACCTTAATTGTAATTGCCCACAGACTCTCTACTATCGCAGATGCAGACAGGATTTTTGTTGTGGAGGATGGAAGAATTGCAGAAGAAGGTACCCATGAGCAACTACTGGAAAATGGAAAACTTTATTCCAAGATGTGGAAATCCCATATTGGAGTAAAGGATATGGGAGGTGAAGCATATGCTTAAGATATTTATAAAATTCTTTGATTTTTGCGGGAAGGTCAATAAAGGAAAATTTTATAAATCACTGGCTTTAGGCGTGCTGTTTGCGCTGATGGAAGCTGTGAAAATTCCGGCAATTATGCTTTTACTTAACGGAATTATTGAAAATAAGGTGACTTCTGTACTCCTTTGGCAGTGCTTTGGCATCTTATTGCTTAGTGTGGTTATTGGTTCCATTATTAAATACTATATTACAATGTTGCAGTGCGAAGCGGGGTATTATACCGCAGCCGGTAAACGTGTTGAAATAGCTGAGCATATGCGTTACCTGCCCATGGGTTATTTCAATCAGAACAGCCTTGGTCAGATTACAAGCGTCACCACGAATACCATGGAGCAACTTGCAGACGTTGCTACAGGAGTTGTCATGATGACAACCCAGGGAATTTTGACCACACTTGTTATTACAGCTATGGTTCTCTGCTTCGACTGGAGAATTGGTCTTGTTGCGGTTGTCGGAATTCTGCTATTTTTCGGATTAAACAGTGTTTTACAGAAAAGAAGTCAGAAGCTTGCGCCGATTAAGATAGCATCCGATACCGATGTGGTAGAAAAAGTGCTGGAGTATGTACAGGGAATCTCGGAGGTGCGCGGATATAACCTGACCGGAAGAACTTCTAAGAAACTGAATAAGGCCATTGATGAAAACCGCAGTATCAATACGAAAATGGAATTGGCATTTGTGCCGCTGATGCAGATTGAAGGTGGCATTATCAAGCTGACAGGGGTAGTGATGACCTTGTTATCTATTTATTTTTATATGCAGGGAAGTATGGAACTTTTAAATTGTGTCGGTATGATCATCTGTTCCTTCTTAGTGTTGGACAGTTTAGGAACTGCAGGAAATTATTCATCTCTTTTACGAGCAGTAGATATGGGCGTGGATAAAGCACAGGCAATCCTTGATTTACCGGAGATGGATATTGAAGGAAAAGACATTACGCCAAAGAATTATGATGTAGATATTAATCATGTAGATTTTTACTATGATAAAGATTCCGTAGGAAAGAAGTCAAAGATTATTGATGGTGTGTCCGTACATATTCCTGAGAGAACTACAACGGCAATTGTAGGACCAAGTGGTGGCGGAAAGACAACGCTCTGCCACTTGATTGCAAGATTCTGGGATGTGGATAAAGGAAATATTACCCTTGGCGGGGAAGATGTGCGAAGTTACAGTATGGACAGCTTAATGAAGAATTTTAGTTTCGTATTCCAAAATGTGTATCTGTTTCAGGATACCATTGCCAATAATATCCGATTCGGACAGGAAGATGCGCCTATGGAAAAAGTGATAGAAGCGGCAAAGAAAGCCTGCTGTCATGACTTTATCATGGCGCTTCCGGATGGATATGAAACTGTGATTGGAGAGGGCGGAGCAAGTCTTTCCGGAGGTGAAAAGCAAAGAATCAGTATTGCCAGAGCAATCATGAAGGATGCCCCTATAATCATTATGGATGAGGCTACAGCAAATGTGGACCCGGAGAATGAAAAGGAATTGATGGAAGCCATTGATGCATTGATGAAAGAAAAGACCATCTTTATGATAGCTCACAGACTGAAAACGGTACGGAATGCGGACCGGATTCTGGTGCTCGACCAGGGAAGAATCGTGCAGCAGGGAAGGCATGAGGAACTTATGCAACAGGAAGGAATTTATAAGCGTTTTGTGGAGTCAAGAGAGCTGGCAGCAAGTTGGAAGCTGTAAAACAGATATTTATCTATATTGTTTTCTCTTGCCTGTAATAAAATGAGCTGAGAAATAACACTCCCGGCTCATTTTAATGATAAATATTATCAAATCAATTTTGGAATTTCATATAGCAAGGTGGTATAATGGGTTAGAATAAACTAACAAAAAGGATGATGCATGATGCAGGACAATAATATTGAATACTGGCAGAAAATGGCGGGATTTTATACACCGTTCATGAAGAATAATAAAAAAATGTATGAGGCAATCTGCAGGGAAGTAGAACCGATTTTGAACCGTAAAATGACAGTGTTGGAACTGGCTTGTGGAACCGGACAATTATCATTTCCCCTAGCACCCAAGACTGCTCATTGGGAAGCAACTGATTTTTCGGAGCAGATGATTGCGGAAGCAAAGAAAAAGTCGGCATCAAAGAAACTTTATTTTTCTGTGCAGGATGCGACGAATCTTCCCTATGCGGATAGCAGCTTTGATGCAGTCATGATAGCCAATGCTCTGCATATTATGCCGGAGCCGGAAAAAGCACTGAGAGAAATACATAGGGTACTAAAAGACCAGGGGTATCTGTTTGCACCAACTTTTGTATCGCTGCCTGACGGAAAAACGGGGATCCGCATGAAAATCTTAAAGCTTACAGGGTTTAAAACCTATCATAAATGGGATGAAGGAGAATTGATTTCCTTTATTTCAGAGAAAGGATTTAGTATTCAAAAGCATTCCTTAATCGAGGAAGGCTTTCAACCGCTATGCAATGTGATAGCACAAAAACGATGAATGGTTCAGTATGAAAAAGGAGATAGAATAATTATGGCGAAATCGGCAACAGAATTAAAATCGATGACATTGAAGGAGTTTGAAAAGGCAGCAGAACAATTTGATAATGATGATCCCAGTGTATATAATCTATGCCGCAAGGATTACCCGGACATACTTGCGGAACTGGAAAAAGAGGAGTTTACAGATGTTTTGGATGCAGGTTGCGGAACCGGTGCGGTAATTGCATTACTAGCAGAAAAGTATCCGGAAAAGCATTATACGGGAATAGATCTTTCACCTAAGATGATAGAGGTTGCTTCAGCAAAGAAGACGGAAAATGCAGTATTTGTCTGTGGTGATTGTGAGAACTTACCATTTAAAGATAATTCATTTGATGCAATAACCTGTTCCATGAGTTTTCATCATTATCCTCATCCTGTGGATTTTTTCAGAAGCTGCGAAAGGGTGCTCAGGCCGGGCGGACGTTTGATCATCCGTGATATGACAGCGGGGCCGATAATGCTGAAATTAATCAATGCGGTGGAAATACCGTTAGTGCATTTGATGGGAAAAGGGGATGTTGCCTGCTATGGACGAAAGGACTTTGAACGGTTCTGTCAGGAATCCGGATTGAAATTGGAACTGTTTGAACAGAGGAAAGGATTTAGATTACATAGCGTTATGAGAAAATCTGTATAAATGACAGATATAAATAGGGAGTGGTAATCGTTGCTTGGCTGATTGTATTGTTTTTCTCAAAATGGAAGGAGTGAATATATTTGAAAAAAAAGAAAAGAGAGCATCTACCGATTTATGGTGTGGGACCAATTTACGGTGTCTCAATTATATTGATTACGGTGCTTGGAATAGTACTATCGCTAAATGGATTGTTGAATTTAGGAAAAGTATCTTTTTTGAAAATTCCATTTGTTATCCTTGGCATAGTGATTGCCCTGTTTGGATTTTGGGTGTGGTACAGTGCTGCTTTCCGCATTGACAAATACATTACACGGAATAAACTCTGCACAGACGGAATTTATGCGTGGGTACGTAATCCCTGTTATTCCGGCATTATGTTGCTGTGCACCGGAACACTGTTTATGGCAAATAATCTAATCCTGCTGATTTTGCCATTGATATACTGGATATTCATGACAATTTTGATGAAAAATACAGAAGAAAAATGGTTGTATGAATTATACGGAGAAGAATATAAAGAATATTGCAGGCGGGTAAATCGTTGCATTCCTTTTCCAAGGAGGAGAAAATAGAATGAAAATTTATACTTTACATAAAGATAAAACTAAGAAATTGCTTTGTCTCCCGGGATTATTTATGAATAGCGAATGTTTTGTTCCATTGTCAAAGTACCTTCCGGAATTTTGTGTTGTGGCTGTGACGTATGATGCACATGATAAAGGCACTAAATTTATTAGCTTTGAACAGGAGATTAAAAAAATAGAGAAAGGACTAGTTGCAAAGGGATTAGATGATTTTGATGTGGTACTTGGAACATCAATTGGCGCACAGCTTGCAGTGTTACTCTTGAATAGAGGAAACATTAAAACAGACAGATTGATACTTGACGGGTTGAAAAGTTACAGAATCGGTGAAAAAGAGCGGCTGATTCTTAGTGTGCAGTTTTATGTGTTTATGATGATATCCAGATGTAATATTGATTTCTTGCGTTGTACATATTCCCGTTATTGGGCAAGACAGATGACAAGATGCGCTCGAAATATGGACTGTGAAAGACTTTGTTTCTCTTGAAATTTCCGAGGGACTTCCGTCTGGTACGATGGTTCTTTATGGGGGAAAAGAAAAGCACAATCAGGATAATATAAAACATCTGAAGAAAGTATCTCCGAATACGGAAATAATTATTAAAGAGAGATATGGACACTTGAATTATTTGGATGATAACCCGGAGAAATATGCGGAAATGATACGAGGAAGGAAAATAGAAAATGGCAGTAGTAATTGAAGGATTAGGATTATGCCTATTATTGTATCTGTTATGTTTGTCAGGTATTCGAAACGGCGCCGTCAATATGGTTCATTTATATGGGAAAGATGTGTAAAACAGAGCAATTGAGCTTGGAATGACAACGCAGGAAAATATAAGTAATACAGCAAAGAAATTCAAGACAATCGGTCTTGTTACTTATTTTGGTTACACGGCGATATGCGTATTTGCAATTAATGGAACGCGGGGATTTATTCCAAGCTTTTTGCAGTTTGCAAGTATTTTGCTTATCATGGAAATTATGATATTGTCTTTTTTGATTGGGTGCTGCTCTGTCACTCAAACTTCTTTTCCTATTTTTATCCAGAGGTTAAAGGCATAGTGAGACCACATATGTTTGGGTATAACAAGAAGGAACATATGATACATTTTGTTATTTATATTCTCATTTGTGCTGTAAGTGCGTGGATATGTACGTTTTTCTGAGCTATTTAACCAAAAGTTAAATGCATAATTTCAATTTATCTAGTTGGTTACATGGCTTATGTGTCCTATGTGTTTGATAATACAAGGATTTTTGACATAGTGAGAAATACTCTCAATTTACACGCTGTTTTTTGGTTGACGAACCAAAAGAAAATTGATACTATAATTTGTAGTTAGAAATAACTAACTTCTTTGTGAGTAAATCATGTGGACTCCTCATTGAGCGGTGCTGCTGAGACTGCTCTAACCGGAAGGATTAACTCCCCTTCCGGGAGGAATATCCCGAACAAAGAATTCTGTGGAAAAAGAAAGGAGCAATCGATACGTGAGTGATTTGAAGATTAAAAAAGTAATTGGAAGAGAAATACTTGACTCTAGAGGGAATCCTACAGTAGAAGCAGAGGTAACGCTTGAGGATGGTACCGTAGGAAGAGGAACGGCGCCTAGCGGAGCATCCACGGGAGAATTTGAAGCGTTGGAACTTCGAGATCAAGATCAAACGAGATATTTGGGAAAAGGTGTAACAAGAGCAGTAGAAAATATAAATACAGTCATCTGCAATACACTTATCGGAATGGATGCGTCTGATATTTATTCGGTTGATCAAGCTATGATAAAGGCTGACGGTACAAAAGACAAATCGAACTTGGGAGCAAATGCTATTTTGGCAGTGTCAATTGCCACTTCCAAAGCGGCAGCTCTTTCTCTGGGAGTTCCATTATATCGCTTTTTGGGAGGTGTTTCAGGAAATCGACTGCCGGTTCCTATGATGAATATTTTAAATGGAGGTGCCCATGCAGCGAACACCGTAGATGTACAAGAGTTTATGATCATGCCGGTAGGAGCATCTAGTTTCAAAGAGGCACTAAGATGGTGTGCAGAGGTATTCCATTCACTGGCTGGACTTTTAAAAGAACAGGGGCTTGCCACATCTGTTGGTGATGAAGGCGGTTTTGCACCAAATCTTTCAAGCGATGAGGAAGCAATAGAATATATTTTAAAGGCAATTGAAAGAGCGGGATATACGCCGGGAAAAGATTTTAAATTGGCCATGGACGCAGCTTCCAGTGAGTGGAAGGGAGAGAAAAAGGGAGAGTACATACTTCCGAAAGCGGGAACACATTTTACTTCGGAATCTCTGATTGCGCATTGGAAAGCATTGGTGGAGAAATATCCGATTATATCCATTGAAGACGCACTGGATGAGGAAGATTGGGAAGGCTGGCAGTTACTAACTAAAGAACTGGGAGATAAAATCCAGCTTGTAGGAGATGATTTATTCGTTACAAATACGGAACGACTTGCAAAAGGAATAAAACTTGGTTGCGGTAATTCTATTTTGATAAAATTAAACCAAATCGGTTCTGTATCGGAAACACTGGAAGCGATTAAGATGGCACATAAAGCCGGTTATACTGCAATTGCGTCCCACAGATCTGGAGAGACAGAAGACACTACTATTGCAGATTTAGCGGTGGCACTCAACACTTGCCAGATAAAAACAGGCGCGCCCAGTCGAAGTGAGAGAGTGGCAAAATATAATCAATTGCTACGTATTGAGGAAGAACTTGGCGAAAATGCTGTTTATCCTGGTGATAGTGCATTCAATGTGAAATAAGACAATAACCTATTTTTGATAAACCACATACAAAACATACAAGCGAAGAGGGATCCAATTTGGGTTCCTTTTTGCTTGAGGTAACTGTTGTCGGATGAAAATTTTAAGGAACGGAGCACTTGTTTAATTGCTTCAAAGCTTTCCTCGCTCAAATCGTGTTCGACTTTACAGGCATCAGCCAAAGCGGTTTCTTTACTTACGCCGATATGCATTAGTAAATCAGCAAGTATAGTATGCCGTTCTAATACATCTTCGGCGCGTTGCCTGCCTGCTTCGGTCAGCGTGATGTATCCGGTGCTGTCCATCGTTATGTATCCTTTTTCTCGAAGGTTCTTCATGGCAACACTGACACTTGGTTTTGTGAAATTCATTTCATTTGCAATATCTATTGAACGAACCTGTCCTCTGATTTAGTGGAAGAATTTCAACCGCTATGCAATGTGATAGCACAAAAGCGTTGATAATATTGACATTGATGGCAAAATTAATTGGGCGAGAATAGGAAGAAGCATTGAAAAATTTGGAATAGGAGAGAAAAGTGGATTGTTGGCAGCAAAGCAATCTGCTTTTTTCTAGAAGATAAGATTTTTCAATATAAACAAAAATCGTTGACGATACAAAGAAAATTGGATATCATACAGATAGTTAGAAAAAACTAACCCCAAAAGGAGATGAAAGGAAATGAGTACGCCTTGGAAGGCGTTTTATTTAAAATAGTCGGTTAGTCGAAGCTAATGAAAGGAGGAATGCTTATGAGCGTAGTAATTATTGGTGGAAATGAATGTATGGTGCGTCAGTATAAGAACTTGTGTCGGGAATATCGATGTGATGCAAAGGTATATCCAAAGCAGAACAGCAGCCTGAAAGGAATCGGCAATCCGGATCTGCTTGTACTTTTTACAGGTACAGTATCTCATAAAATGGTGCGTAATGCATTATCTGAGACGAAAGGACAGGATGTAAAGGTTGTACGATCACATACAAGTTCCTTGTCGGCATTGAAAAATATATTGGAAGAAAACGCAAAACAGGAGGAAATGGTATGTCCGATGAAATGATTATTCGCCATGGTTCCCCTACACTTGCCGGATTGAAAACGGGTAATCTTTTTAATTGCCCTTACTCGGGCAAGAAAGAATTATTGGATACCCTGCGTTCTTTGAATCGCAGGCTTGTGCCAAAAGGAGTTCGTATTATTCCTTTACGCCTATCAGAAGAAAGAGTTCTTCTTTATATTTACAGACCTGGTAAGCTGAAACAGGATTTTGCTGTAAAGGAGACCTCAGATCTTTTAGAAGAATACGGATATTCCGTAGAGGATCTGGGAAAATGTATTGCTCAATTGAGCAGACGACTAAATGAAGCGGAAGAATTTCCACACGAGATAGGCCTGTTTTTAGGGTATCCATCAGAAGATGTAAAAGGATTTATTGAAAACAGGGCTGAAGGATATAAATGTATCGGATGTTGGAAAGTATATGGTAATGAGCAAGATGCGAAAAAGCAGTTTGAACGGTATAGAAAATGTACAAGTGTATATTGCACTCAATGGGCAAATGGAAAAAGCATTGAACAGCTCACAGTAGCTGTTTGATATAGAAAACAGAAAGGTTGGTAAAAAAATGAGTAAAATAGCAGTAGTTTATTGGAGTGGAACTGGAAATACAGAGCAGATGGCTTCAGCAGTTCTGGAGGGTGCAAAGGAAAAAGGGGCAGATGCAGCCTTATTTCAGGTTTCAGAATTTGATGCATCTATGATGGATTCTTATGATGCAGTTGCATTTGGCTGCCCGGCAATGGGAGCAGAAGTACTTGAGGAGGATGAGTTTCAACCGTTGTTTGATGCCTGCGAAACGAAGCTGTCAGGGAAAAAGATTGCACTCTTCGGTTCCTATGGATGGGGTGACGGTGAATGGATGCGTAACTGGGAGGAAACATGTAGAAGTGCAGGAGCCGAACTTGTATGCGACAGTGTGATATGTAATGAAACTCCGGATGAAGAAGGACTGAGTGCATGCAAAGAGCTTGGAGTAGCATTGAATTAAAAGATATGTTTTCTGACAATAACTATGGATTGAGATTGAAATAATATGCTGTTTGATACCATTTATCTCTAAAATAAAAGTTACTAGGGGGTGTATGAAAGTTGGAATAAATATAGAACGAGTGCCTATGATTCAACAAGGAGATTTACAAATTGATCCTCAGTGTTATGTTGTCAGATTATCAGGAAAAGAAATTTTTCTCTATCCGAAAGAATTTGATGTTCTCCTTCTTCTTGCAAAACATCCAGGATGGGTATTGTCAACAGAACAAATATATCAGGCTGTTTGGAAAGAGGATATGCTGAATTGTGAACATGTTGTATATAATATAATTTGCCAGATCAGAAAGAAACTGAATTGTCCGGAGATAATTCAGACGGTTGTAAACCGAGGATATAAGTTGGTTACATAAGCATAATCCCAGAGGAGAAAATCTTCTGGGATATTTCTTTTTCTGTGGGTTGCGTTTCGCTGTTTTGCTACGTACAGAGTAAGTAGAGCATATTTCAAAAAGTGTACAATTTGGAATATGGAAAAAGAGACGTGAATTATGTACCGAAATGTATGGATAAATCCTTTTGGAATATTCCAGAAGAAATGCCTACATTTTGGAACATTCGCAGAAGGGAGAGCGCAAAATGGCTATATATGGTTATCACAGGACCAGCACCAGGGAGCAGCATCTTGACAGGGGAATTCAGGAGATACGGCAATACTGCAAGGAACACAAAATGGAGTTGAAAAATATCTATACGGATCAGCAGACAGGGAAGAATTTCAACAGACCAAGATACACTGTTCTGGTAGAAGATGTTCTGCGTTCAGGAGATATTTTGATTATTACGGAATTGGATCGATTGGGCAGGAATAAGAAAGATACCATGGAGCAGATCCGACGACTGCAGGGAATGGGCGTGCGGCTGATGGTTCTGGAACTGCCGACTACATTGATGGACATATCAAAAATGGATAACACCATGGCTTGTCTTATGATGGAAACCATCAATAATATGATGCTGGAACTTTATGCTTCTATGGCACAGGCAGAAATTGAGAAAAAAGAAAAGCGCCAGAGAGAAGGCATAGAAATGAAGAAGCTCCGTGGGGAATGGGATGATTATGGAAGACCTGCAGCAATCGGGGAAGATGCGTTTGATGCAGCATTTTCAAAAGTAATTGCCGGAGAGATTACACCGACAGAGCTTCGGAAAGAATTGGGATTATCCCACACGACGTTTTATCGCTACCGAAAAAAATATTTAGAAAAACATCCTGAGATTTTGCAATCACCAGATTAACGTCACTATTACTAAGTATAAAAGATAATTTTTCAGGAGGAATAATAGAATGAGCGAAAAACGAGAAGGTAATCTTTTTTATGACAAGGAAAGTGGACGTTATGATATCCGATTTGGAATGGAATCATATTATGGCGGTCTGCATTGTGGAGAGTGTTTTGAAGTGAAAATTAATGATGTCTGGGTGCCGGTCCGGATTGAAATGGATGAAGACTGGTATCTGGTGGGACTGCCGCTGAAAAGGCTTGATGGATTAACAGTCCGCATGTGAAAGGAGTTTCAGATGGCAGCCGTGCAGAAAAGGAAGTATGAAAAACCAATGATAAAGTTTGTGACAGATATGAATATTATATTGGAATGTCTATATGAGGTGTACGGACAGGAAGAACATCATGTACTTGAAGGAAAGGATATTCAAAAAACGATGCTTTTTCCATTTCTGAAGATGTTAGAGAATCAGTGCAATGGAATTACTGTAAGAGAGATACATAAAAAATTATGGGAAATCTATATAACGGAACGAACAAAGGAACCGTTTATCAGTAATGCAGAGTCTCTTTTGAAACCGTTGAAACGACTGGAGGAAAATGTGAATGTACTACAATAATAACAGAAAATCATGTGGAAACAGGCCAATGAATAAGCGAATACCGCTAGCGGTTCAAGAGGTCCAGGAACAGTATACAGTGGCTTTACAAAAACTGTATGAGAAAAATGATTTAGAAAGCATCTTTTTTCTGCGGATTGCTGCAGAAACTGGATTAAGAATGCGTGATATTTATGATCTGAAACCCTCCGAGATAGTTGTTAGAAAGATTCATAAAAAATCATTGAAGACTGGTAAATATGAGGATTACCCGTTGATTTCAGAAGAAACAGGGAGGATTGCAGAACAATTAGTGGAGCGTCAAGGCAGATTTTTTAGCAGGGATTATCAGTATTATATGACTAAGATTAAAAGACAGTTCAGTGATCCTAACATGAAATTACTTTACATTGTGAGTTACAAGAGAACTGTGGGAAAGAAAATAATGTAAATATTGTAGAATCATTATAATTTGGCTGCCCTGTAATGGGTGGCCTTTTTGAATGTGTGGTATGAGAGCAGACGATTTATTGTGATGGTTTATGGCGTTAAAATAAGATTGATAATGAAATATAAATCGGATAAAATAGAGGATATAATAATATGAAGGTGATAAGAAAAATGAGTCTGGTAAATATCGGTCCGGAAACTGAGACAATAGAATACAAGAAAAGTACTGGCGAGATGAAAGAAGCAATGATATCTATAGCTGCAATTCTCAACAAGCATAAAAAAGGTGTTCTGTACTTTGGCGTGAAAAATGATGGTACTGTAATTGGACAGGTAATAACGGATGAGTCGCTGAGAAAGGTAAGCCAGGCAATTGGAAATCACATTACGCCTGCTATTTATCCGGAGATTAAGGCTGTTCGCATCGGAGAAAGGGAATGTATTCAAGTTGATTTTGAGGGAAATCGTCAGCCATATCTTGCGTATAGTATTCCACGTATCCGAGTTGCAGATGAAGATCTGATTATGGAACAGGATATTTATGATGAAATGATACGCAAACGGGATAATGTAAAATATTCGTGGGAAAGACAGGTTTCTGAATATACTCTTCAGGATATAGATAAAAATGCTTTTGATACTTATCTGCAAAAAGCAAAAGATGCAGGAAGAATCAGTTTTGAGGAGACAGATGTAAAAACAGTATTGAATAAATTAGAACTGATTCAGGGTGATCACTTATTAAATGCAGGAGCAGCATTATTTTGTAATTGTGGTATTAATGAACTTCAGATGGCAAAATTTGCAACAAATGAGAGGTTGACATTTACGGATATCCGCAGGTTTACAGGTTCCATTATGGAACTTTCAAAAAAGGCAGAGCAGTATATCATTGATGCAATGGATTGGCGTGTTGAAATCGGAAGTGGATTGTCAAGAAAGGAAATTCCTGAAATACCATTGGATGCGATTCGTGAGGCAATTATTAATTCTTTTGGACATAAAATATTTGATTCTGGGCAGAGTAATGAGGTGGCAATATTTAAAGATCGAATTGAGATTTATAATCCAGGTGCATTTCCGACTGGAGTTTCACCAGAGAAATTTATTGAAGGAAATGAAAGACCAGTCAGAAGAAATCCACTGATTACAAGAACGTTATATTACTCAAAAGATATGGAAAGTTTTGCAACAGGATTGAAGCGTATTTATACTGCTTGCAAAGCGGCAGGATGTAGAGTGGAATTTGGACAGCAGGCATATGGATTTGCGGTGATTTTCTATAGAAGAAATACAAGCACTCAAGATAGCCCCCAGGATAGCACCCAGGATAAACACCAGGATAACACCCAAGATAGTCTGCAGAACAGGATTTTAGAATATTGTAAAGTACCGAGAAGTAAAAAAGAAATTACAGTATACATGGGATATAAGGATGTCAAAAGCTTTGCGAAAAGATACTTGAAGCCGTTATGTGAAGCAGGAGAACTTCAAATGACAATTCCGGATCGTCCATCAAGTAGAAATCAAAAATATGTAACAGTTGAAAAAAAGGAAGAAAAGTAATGTGTGGACGATATTATGTGGATGATGATACAGCCAGAGAAATAGAAAAAGTGGTCCGGGAGGTGGATGAGAAACTGAGAAGAGAGCGCAGGGGTGATATTTATCCCTCTCAGTCTGCAACTGTGATTACCGGAAGGAAACCACATCTTTTGGCAGAAGAAATGTCATGGGGCTTTCCGCAATATCAGAAAAAAGGGCTGCTGATCAATGCAAGAGCAGAAACTGCTCTGGAAAGAAAGTCGTTCCGGGATAGTGTGATGCACAGACGCTGTATCATTCCAGCAAAGCAGTTTTATGAATGGGATCCGGATAAGAATAAAGTTACTTTCCTGAGAGAAAATCAGCCGGTCTTATTCATGGCAGGATTTTACAATCGTTTTCAAGATGAAGATCATTTCATTATCTTAACTACCCAGGCAAATGAATCGGTCAGTCCCGTACATCATCGGATGCCGTTGATTCTGGAAAGATCCGAATTGGAAGATTGGGTATATGAAGATACGTTTTTGGAATTTGCACTGCATAAGACGCCACCACAGCTGGTACGAAGGCAGGACTATGAACAACAGAGTTTATTTTTAACGTAAAAGGAGCCGTCTGAATTTAATCAGGCGGCTCGGTGTTATTTTATGGCATTTTTGGTTAAGCACACAGGAGTTCCTTACGATCCCGAGAATAAAAGTATGCATGATCTGAAAGAATTTCTTCTGGGATGACCGTTGTTTCATTGACTTCCCGAATGATTTCGTTTAATTCCATGCAGTCAGTATCAGAAGCTTTTAATAACAGAACTTCATGTACGCTGCTGGGAATGACAAAAAAATCATCCTGTAATGTTTTCCCGATTTGATTCATGATATCATCATACAATGTACAGATAGCACCGTGTTGTCTTATAGTATTAGAGAGTATGAACAATTCTGATTTCATGACACAATCTCTGTCTGGATCTATAAACTCATTTGAGTTAGGAAAAGCATTTTGCAAAAAATCAGACATAGGTGTGAGTTCAGCCGGAAAGACACGAGGAGTGTTTTTTCTTGCATCTGAGAAGATGGTATTTAGATCTTTTCCCCAGGTCTTCAGATGTTCATTTCGAATCAGAACCGTTGCCATTCTACTATCCTTACAGTCCAAAAGTACATAGAAGACAATTGCCAGATCCAAATATGGAATATGCGGTATGTCTTTTAGCAGGGATTGATTTGCCTTGAAATTGACTAATTTGTAGAGAATCTTTTCCTGAAGTTTTTCATAATCGAGCAGCATTTCTGTGTTCGTAAAGGAAACATCTGCAGCCTGGTGATACAGCTCAACAATATCTTCTGCAATATGAGAAATAGATTTTCCGGCTAGGTAGAATTCATACCATTCGTCCAGATACAAAACAGGGCTTATATTGGATGTATCATTGGAAAATTCAATTCCATGCTTCAAGGTGTTATTGTTCTTAGTCGTTGTGATAGGATTCAGGCTGATATGGGAATCAAGCCTGCTTTCCAGTTCTTTGAGTAATGTTTCTTGAAATTCGTTGTAATTCATAAAAATCTCCCTTCTGGTAAATTATTGGGCAATCATTTTTGTGAATAATTCGTTTGTCCTTCCCTCCTTCCTGCATTTAGGCAAAAAAAGAGAATGGACACAAATGCGTTCATTCTCTAACATGCTGCAGATTCCTGCAAAATAAAAAAGCCAGAAGGCTCTGCACTGTGATGGCAGAGTAATCCTCCTGACTTATATACAAACCTAAACTGCGTGTGAATATCCATTACGGATGACACAAATAATGATTACAGTATTATTTTAACACTATATATAGAAGATGTCAAATAATCAAAAACTATATATTGTGTATACAGGACTTTTATTATATCAATGATAGTAGAAAATATCAGATGATGTGTAGATTCCATATTTTCACTCTTGTAAAAAGAACACCAGTTCGATATAATAATCTAAAAGGAGGCGAACATAAGTTTGAATAAAGTGATTTTTCATATTGATGTGAATTCAGCCTTCCTTTCCTGGGAGGCTGTTTACCGCCTCTACCATTTAGGCGGAAAAGTAGATCTGCGGGATGAAGTAGCAGCTGTCGGTGGAGATATGGCCATGAGGCATGGAATTATCCTGGCGAAATCAATCCCGGCAAAGAAATATAATATCAAAACCGGCGAGAGTATTGTGGAGGCACTTCAAAAGTGTCCGCAGCTTAAATTGGTTCCTCCGAATTATTGTTTGTATGAAAGATGTTCCGCTGCTTTTATGGAGATCCTTCGGCGGTACTCTCCGGATGTTGAGCAATACAGCGTGGATGAGGCATTTGTTGATATGACCGGTACCGAAAGTTTATGGGGAGAACCGGTCACTGCAGCCAACCGCATTTGGAATCAAATCAGGGAAGAATTAGGGTTTACGGTGAATGTAGGGGTATCGGAGAATAAACTGCTGGCGAAAATGGCAAGTGATTTTCAAAAGCCTGACCGGGTTCATACCTTATGGAAGCATGAGATTGAAATGAAAATGTGGTCGCTTCCAGTAACGGATCTGTTCTTCGTTGGGCGAGCTACTGCAAAGAAATTGTTTCATATGGGAATCCATACGATTGGTGAGCTGGCACAGTCTGATCCGATTATGCTGAAAAGTCATTTGAAAAAGCATGGAGAGGTGATTTGGGCATTTGCGAACGGGATGGATGTTTCTGTGGTTCAGTCAGAAGCTCCGGCAAATAAAGGATATGGAAACAGCACCACCATTACTTTTGATGTTACAGATGTATCTACAGCCAAGCTGGTTCTCCTTGCTTTGGCAGAGACAGTTGGAACCAGACTGCGGGCGGCAGGCGTCCGTGCAGAGGTAATCGCCGTCGGAATCAAAACATTTGATCTTCAGTATGCAAGCCATCAGATGACATTGAATAATGCAACCAACATTACGATAGAAATCCATCGTTGTGCATGTCAGCTCTTTGATTCTCTTTGGAATGGGAAAGCAATCCGGCATCTGGGCATTCATACCAGCAGGATTAAGGATCATATGGATATGCGGCAGCTTGATATGTTTGATACAACGGATTATGAAAAGCTGGAGCATATGGATGCAACTGTAGATAAGATTCGGATGCGTTATGGCAGGGATTCCTTAAAACGTGCAGTCTTTGTAGGGAGCAGGATCGATCACATGTCAGGTGGTATCAGCCGGGAAAAACGTACAGTTGATTATAAGAAAGTAACCGTAGAATAGGAGGTGTCATTTGATGGGATTTGCAATCGGTATGGGAGAGGAAAAACTTCAGGAGCAAGCAATTCGGGGAGTGCCACATAAGGTTGCGGCAGACTGCTGGTTTACCAGCACCGGTAAAATGATCCCCAGAATGATAAAATATGAGGATACTGAGGGAGCCAGGCATTTACTGAAAGATATTGAAGTGCTAAAATCTGATAAGAAGCATTATGCTGGTATTCTGATGTATCGATATGACTGCAGAGCAGTTGTGAATAACAGGATGCAGAACTTTATCCTGTGTTATCATCCAGACAATAATACGTGGGATATGATATTCCCGGAATAGAAAGAAGGTACAAAAGATGAATCCATTTTTAGATTGCCCTGTGTATGAAACAGAGCATTTTATTATAAGAAAACTGAAGCGAGAAGATGCAGAGGCGTTGTTTCCATGCTATTCGGATCCAGATGCGGCAAGATTTTTTAATGGAGATTGCTGTGGGGATGATTTTTATTATACAGATTTGGAAAAATTCAAAGAATGTGTAGAATTCTGGCTGGAGCGGTATGAAGTACAGGACTTTGTACGCTGGAGCATTTTTGAAAAGGCAACTGATTATTTGATTGGAACAATAGAAATCTGTCCTTCTTTAAAATATGCAGCAGATGGAAAACGTATGGGGATTTTGAGAATCGATTTAAAATCTGAGTACGAAAGACAGAAAGTGTTAAACGAACTTATGAGTATCCTAATTGAACATGCTTATGATGATTTTCAGGTTTCATCGTTGCTCATGAAAATTCAAAAGGATGCCGTAGAAAGGCAGAAGTTGATTAAAACATATCAGTTTGTTACAGCGAAAGATGAATGTAATATTTCTTTTGAGGATTACTATATCAGGTACAAATAAAAAGAGCCGTCCAGATGGGCGGCTCGGTGTCATTCTATAGTATTTTTTAACACCAGCTATTTCATTAGTCAATATTACCAGAATCACAGGCTGATAATAAAGCACGTGCATATTTTTTACCAGCCGAAATTACCAGAGATTTGGTTATAATAAATATCCAAAGAAATAAGAAAAGTAAATGAATTACCAATCCAGACAGTAATATTTTTAAGTCAACAAAAACAGAATGTGCGAAATACAAATACATTAATATGCTGTTAAAAATGACACCTATACAAGATATAGCTATTCCAAAAGGTTTCAATCCAAGTAAATTGTATGTGAAACCGAAATTTGCATTTTCTTCAGCTATCAAAGGAAATTTTGTAGAATCTCTTGTTTTTGATATTAACCAAGTTACGGCTGTTGAAACATAAGGGAGCATTTCTTTATCATCATTAGAAGTTTTAAAACCATCTATATGTTCAGAAAAAAATTTGTAATATCTTTCTTTAGTAACTATGTCAATCTGGCGGCTGGATGGGAGTAAAAATTCTTGCGCCGGTAGTAATTGGGGAAAACATCTTTTCATTGCTTTAACTCCTGGAATACGACAATAAACAATGATTAAATTGCATATACCATAAATGATGACAGCTACAATTATTGTTGATGATAGATCATGTATTTCAGGAACTATAAGATATAATTCAAGAAGCCAAGGAGCCAAAAAAATTATACCTACACTAATACGAGCTCTTAAATTGTATGAACCAAAGTTGGTAAACAGTTCTTTGATGTTAACACCTCCTATAATTTGAGAAAACTGGTTTCCAGGCGATGAGAAAGGTTATCCAATTTGTTTGTATTGTAAAGAAGAATCTCTGATTCGGTGAGGTCAAAATCAAATCCATAGAGATTTCCTTTGATTAAATCTGCATAGTTTTGTTCATTCTGGAAAGGAATATATAGTGTTTTTCCAGGGAGCTTAATAGAAGAGAAGTGAACCGTGCCATCACAGGTGATGGCAACGATCTTCTCTTCCTCTAATTTGTGATATTTTAAATATTTTTTTACAAACATATTATGACCTACGATAAATAGAATGTCTAAACAATTTGTTGGAATGCTCACTAATTGAATATAATCATCATTGTGAACGTTAGTTATAAGCCATAAATGGAATGTTGCATAAAAATATTTTTGTCGAGCGATTAACTCATTACTCAGGCAATTTTGTAACACAAGTCGCATAATTAAATACCCAAAACTCTTCCTGTTTTTACAGTAGAAGAGGAAAACGTTGAATTGTTAATGGTAATATTACCGAAAGTTTTAGTGTTGTAGACTCTGTGACCGGTTGTGATTAAGTTATCAGAGCCACCTTTTGTATTACCGGTGTTATCAGATACAATATAGACAGAAAATGTCTGATCTGATTTTTTCTCAAATATTTTTTCGGCTTGTTTGCTTTTGCCGTGATGTGGTAATTGCACAGCATCGTAGTTACGTACAATATCCTCTATTGCTGGAAATGAACAGTCACCACAGAGTAATAAGCTATGTACACCGATTTTAACTTTTGCTTGAATACTAGTTGCATTTACTGCAGTTTCACCATCTACTGTATCGCCTTCTCGTCCATCCAGGCGTTTGGCAACTGTTTCAATCATATAATCGAAATCGGGACCAACAATACTGACTTCACTGCATAAGTCTTCGGGATGCTCATAAATATCTTCTAAAGGTGCTCCAGAGAGTTGAGCAATATTGTCGTACAAATTCAAAATCTGTTCAGCAACAGAATCCCGACTCTTACGTCCATCGTCAATTTTTTTTAGAATCTTGTCTTTATATTTTAGTAGTAAAGTTGTACGAATGACAGAAATCTTGTCTTCTTCTAAAAGTTTTAAAATACCGTCAAAATGGTCTGAGTCATTATGAGACAAAATAAGTTTAGCTTTGTCGAAGCCGTTTTGAGACATATAATCAATGACTGCATCGGCATGTTTTTCATGACCACAATCATAAATGATAAGTTCACTGCCAGTATTGATTAGAATACAGTCTCCATAGTTGGTTGTTTCTGAGTTATCGTAATTTTTGGAACTTAGAATAAGAATTTCTTTCATGAAACTCCTCCTTTTTTTTGAAAGTGTGTTTATGAGTTACATCTATATAAACAACAATCAAAGAAAATCGAATGAACGTTCCCGTTGAATTTCGATAAATTCTATGCTATGGTATAGAAAAATATTGTATTTCATTATTTTTTTGTGGGACCAGTAGTTGCAGCTACTGGTTTCTTTGATTATTGGAGTTTTAGCAGTTCGATAATTCGAGTGCTAATTGTGATTCTATTATATCTTCGCTTCCAGATAATGTCAATGGAAAAAATGAAAAAATGTTACAAAACATTACAAAATACGAAAAAATATACCATAATATCTTGACTATTTTAGGAGAAAATGTTACATTGTATAATGTAGAAGGGAAAGAAGAGATATGTTTACTAACATTAAGTTAAAAAATTTTAAATCATTTAAAAATGTAGAGATTAATTTACAATCTAAGAAGGGTGAGTATAAGCCATTGGCAATAATTTATGGGGAAAATGGAAGTGGAAAGACGACTATTTCCCAAGCATTTTTGGCATTAGAACGTACTATGCAAACTATGCAGGTCAAAGGTATGCTTAAAGATTTGCTAGATGAAAAGTTTACGCCTCCTGAAGATTTCCCTTTAAAACCAGATGTAATGCTTAGAATATTAAAATCAAAATTATCCGTTAATGGAATTGAAAGTATTATTGATGAGTATAAGATGATTAACTCTGATGAAAACATGTCATTAGAGTATGAATTTAATATAGGTGGTGGGAGTGGTAGCTATTATGTTGAAATGGACTCTTTTAGCGTAGTGAAGGAGCGACTAGAATATAAATTGAATAAAAATAGAGGCTGTTATTTTAGTATAGAGGATGATGATATTTACATTAATGAAAAAATATTCGAATCTAAGGAATTTTATGAATTAATAAAAAGTCAGGTAGAGATGTATTGGGGAAAGCATACGTTATTATCTATTCTTTATTTTGAAATGGGGGATAAGTCTGATACATATATTAATTCAAATATTTCAATAAATTTAATGAATCTTATGACAGCGTTTGAAAAGATAAATTTTAGAATACCGAGAGCTTCTGATGGTCAAAGTTTGGCATTAGATGCAGAAAATGAAATATTAGGACACCTAGTGAGTGGGGTTATAGAAAAGAAAAATAAGGATAAATTGGACGAGGTAGAAAATCTTCTTAATCAATTCTTTAAATCAATGTTTAATGATGTAGTAAAGGCTTTTTATAAAAAATCTAGCAAAAAAAATGAAATCCGGTATGATTTGTTTTTAAGAAAGCGAATTGAAAATTATGAATATGATATTGATTTTCAACTTGAATCAAATGGTACACAGGAGATTATTGATTTATTACCATATTTAGTTTCAGCTGTTTCGGGTGGTTGTGTTATTATAGATGAATATGGAATTGGAGTCCATGATTTATTGGCGACGAAATTGTTGGCATCTATTGGACATCAAATAAAAGGTCAATTAATTCTTACAACTCACAATACTTTACTCATGGATTATGCGGAAGTAAATCCAGATGCATTATATTTTATTATGAATGATAAAACATTTAAGAAGTCTGTTAAGTGCGTCACAGAGATTGAAGAAAGATTACATCCAAATTATAATTATAGAAAGCGATATTTTACAAATGTTTTGTATGAAGATGCTTTGCCGGATTTGAAAAATAACAATATTAATTTAGAAGAATTTGCTCGCCTATATTAATTATTTTGAAATTATTGCCTTGAGTAATACATATGTACTTCATTTGGACTATGAAAAATATAGAATTGTAAAAAATGGGTATTATAAAATAATTTAACTTGCTGTAAAAATTATTGATATTTATAAAACGCAGAATGGTAAAACATATTACCTTCTGCGTTTGTTGTTGTAGGTTTAATGGGATGAAAAAAATATCATAGAATGATAAATATTAGAAATTATCTTTGGATTTTTTTTCTTCTGTTTTGGGGTAGACCAGGAGCTTACCTTTTAGGTCTAACTCCCGGTCTATCCAGTGGTCATTTTCATATACTTGTTTCGTGAGTGTATTGTAAATAATTGGTTCCTTTTCGATATTGTCAAGATCTGCCACCAGACAGTTTTTCCTGGCAATATAGGGATATAAGGCTGCCTCTACTTTTTCCCGCAGTCCTAAAGCCATCAGATGTATAAGAGTGACATCATAGGTCTGTGACATACAGTGGCTGATCTGCTTGATCATTCCTGAATCCTGAATTGTCTGGTTAACTACATCTGCCTGCTCGTCCATTGACACGTCAGGATTGATCAGTAACTGACCGGCTACAATTGATTTGACAAAGGCAGTGGCTGTCTGATTTACCTGTGCTATTAATTCCTCGTAAGGAACTTTATAATAGGTCTTCAGGATATCCAAAGGTACATTCTCACGGTTCTGCTTTAGTTTGGAAAGCAGCTTTTCCAGGCTGCTTCCCAGTTCATAAGTAGTCAAGCACACATCACCTCAGTTTCATTCGGTACGTTTTCATATTTCAGGTTATATCGGGTGTTACGGGTTTCGAAAACAATGCTGTTTCTGGAAACTTCCAGAATACGTTCCACAGCAGTCGTCATGAAAGTATGTGTCTGAGTAGAAATCCATGCACGTTCCCCGATTCGAAGCGGAAGGAATAAGGTTCCAGTCACGGTAATTGCCTTTTTATCGATGTTTCTTATCGGTCTGATATTTGTTTTCTTCATGGTCTTCACACTCCTTTTTAACAAAATTCTTTCTCTAATGTTTTTGCCACTAACCTTGCACATCCCATTTCCATCTCAGTAAGTGGAGTTTTGGATAAAACTGCCAGAGTAAGAGACAGTTCCTTGTCATTGCGGATTGGAAACAGTGCCGCTACGGGTTCCCTATGATGGGAAAGCATATAAAGAGGCTGACTGATATCCAAAACCGCCTCATTTCCGGCGGCGATATAAGGATCCAGTTTTTCCGGAAGGGAAGTGCCTTCTGGAAGATATATCCCTGTTGCTGCAATGACATACTGGTCTGTACAGATAAAGGCTCCGTGTTTGATTGAACTAGAAAGAATGGAAAGAATACTCTGGAGCTTTATGGTATCCTGATGAGGTTCCCTGCATTTTCGGATCCGGATTTCCTGATTGGATAATTCAACTTCCAGAGGATTCCCATTCTCTAATTTTAAAAGTCTGCGCAATTTCGCAGGAATAACGATACGTCCCTGCGAATCTATGGTGCAGATATCTGAGTATTTCATATGTTCACCTTTCTTTCTAAAAGAAAAGAAGCAGCAAATGCCACTTCCATTCCATAAACTTTATGCGGCATAAGGCGATGCCTGTGCCGGGCTTTGATATTGTCCGTTTTGTTGGATTCTTTGAGACTGTTGTTCTGCATAAGCACGCTTTCCATTTGAAATAAGGGAAGGTGCCATACAGGATTCCCAGTTGGTAATGTAAGAATCCGTGCGTTTTAGTAACGTATACAGGTCCATATCCGTTAGCTGGATAAAGGCGTTCTTTTCTAAAATAAAACTCCCGGATTTCATATAAGATCCGCCATTTTGATTTTTGACCTTGATGCCTTTGCCATTTACGATCTGAATCCGCCAGGGGATTTTCATTATCCGCCCGTTCTGGTCATTTACATGCCGGGAAATAGAAAATTGCTGTGCAATGGAGTAGCCTTGTGCATCAGGGTTTCCGTATATTTTGCTCAGCGACCATTCATATTCTTGAAAGCCTGCGGTGATCCTGGTTAAGAAAAACTGGATCTGTTCCGGTGCCAGATTGAATTGGACGATGATATTTTTGTTTCCCGTGCCATTAGAATAATCCTGGATAGTGATCCCAATCAGGGAGTTGACATTATGACCGTTTTCCTGATACTCGCCTTTGGCATGTATCTGAGCATAACTGGTCAGTGGTACATACCTAAGCCTGTCATAAACAGCAATGAGTTTTCGATCCGTTTGTAGTTTATAGATCTGCTCGGAGATCCGTGATGGTTGATTCTGATTCATAGCTTTTCCCTTCTTTCTACTTCAGGTATTGTTTCACTAACAGCGTCATGTTTTTTGGTAAGTCTTCCAGCTTTGTAATATCCAGAAAGCCATCCTGATAGATCCGCTTGATATTTTCCTTATCATCTCCGATCGCTGCAGCAAAGAGCTTGATCCCTTTTTTGGAATACTCCTTTTTAATGCCACGCAGGTCGGCTTCTGCTTCAGTGCCGTAATAGCCGGTATCTGCAGGCTGTCCGTCAGAAATGATGATCAGAAGTTTCTGCTTTTCCGGACGTTTTGCCAGATGCTCTGCCACAAAGCGGAGAGCAGCACCATCACGATTTCCGCCTCTTGCTGACATATCCATGAGCCGGTAGCGGTCTGATGTGTCGATCGAATCAAATTCTGCATAGGAATAAAGTTCTACGCCGCTGCCACCAGTTGAATGGCCATATATAGTAATGGGCACCTGAAGGCTCTGGCAGAAATCATAAAGTACAATGGCCGTCTTTTTCGCATGTGTTATCCGATCTCCCCAGCTCATTGATCCACTCTCGTCTACCAAAAGTCCTACTGCAAGTTTCTGCTCTTCAGAAGGAAGCCTGGTCCTGGTGAAAAAGGTTCCATCTTCGTGGTGCATTGCACGTGTATCCAGACGTTTTCCAAATTGCAGGTTCTTTAATTTACCGCCCTCACTTTCTTCTTTTAAAAGCGGTGCGATAGACTTCTGCAGGCGTTTGGATGCCCGGATAAGCATTGGTGCTACAGCCTGATATGACTGTTTTAAAGAATCCGGTACATATGTCATTCGGTTGATCGTAACATGAACTCCGGTATGAGCATTCCCATAATGGATATCGTTTGCTGCCTTCTGTAGTTCTTCGGTCATTTCCTGTTGATATTGTGTTTCTGCTTTCTCAGTAGCGATGCCACTCAGGATCCGGAACAGGTCGTTGGCAGACTTTTCATAACCGGTGCCAAGGTACTGGTGATTATAAGTAATTCCTGGATTATTTTGGTCAAGGATGGTATTCGTTTTCGCAAGTGCGATCCGGTTTCCTTCTTCGGCTACAACATCCTGGGCAGCCTGCGTACTTTCCTGACGCATGGCAGGAGGAGTACACGGTAAGGGATTTGCTTTCTGTTCTTTTTTCCCTTCTTCTGCCTGCTTTGGCATAGTACCGCCTTTGCCGGAAGGCAATGGGGTGGCACCATGGATCTGCTTACCCAGAAGTTCCTCTAGCATCTGGCTTGCATCCGATGCAGAATGCTGCTCCATTCTTTCTTTTGTCTCTTCAATCAGAGGCTTGATGTATTCCCATAGAATAGCCACAATATGATTAGAAGCGTGAAAACGGTCCTTTGCTTCATCTGAATAAATGGCATCATCTACATATGGCATGCAGTCTTCCAGATAATCCAGATAAGGACCTTTATAACCGGACAGGTTATTGATGGTTCCCGCCCTGCAGTATTGAAGCAGAAGATTTGCCATAATTGCAAAATCAGAATACTTCTTTTCAATCTGACTCTGGATTGAAGGCATCTGTTCACACATCCGCAGGTTATTCAGTTCAATGCCCCGGCGGAAAGTGCCCGGATGAGAAGTGCACATTCGTGCCTCTATATAGATGTCTTCCAGAATATTATTGATATGAGAGGCACAGGATGCCAGAGTCAGGCAGGTCGCCTTATCCTTGCTATCCATAGCCTCCAGTATTTCTTCACAATTTGTCTGATAGGATAATTCCGTAAAGGAAGGATTGGATGGGTAGAAAGCTCCTTTTTCCATGCTGCCAAGATATAGTCCCAAGGCTGTAAAATCTGAGAACAGCAGGTGGGCAGTCTCATGCCCATTGAATCCGACAAGGCTTTCGGAACGGAGATACCGGGAAGGAAAACTCTGGGTGATTTCATTGGCAGCATTGATATGGATTTTATAGTTATCCGTATGTGCAATGCCTGCATCTGCCTGGGCATCCCATTCCATCAGAGTCTGAAGCCCCTGACGATAGCGGCCGGTAGCCGCTTTCGCCATAGAGGTCAGGTATTTTTGGTAAGCAGATGAAGTGAACAGTTCCTCGTCACTAATTGTAAGTTCCTGATCACGTATCATCTGTTTTAATTTTTTCTGGTTGCTATTCAATTCTTATTCATCCTTTCTTTTTAAAATAATTTTTCAGTCAAAAGCTCTTCCATGGTGTATCCGAAATAGACTGCCAGATGGTAGACCACAAATACGGGTGGAAAGCCTCCTCCTAATTCATACTTACGGTAAGATTTTGTTGGAATATGCAGAATCCTTGCCAGGGTTTTCTGGGAAAGATTCCAGCGTGGTAGTTTCCGCAGATAATGGATATTTGCGGAGAAAATATCCAGCATATCTTCTTCTGTAATTTTTAAATTGTTATAAGGTTTTCTCTGTGTCAATGTACCAACCCTCCTATGCTGCAAGAATAGAATCCAGACAGCCGGTTTCCACTTCCGAACGGCTTTCTGCATCTGCAGATACCGAAGAGAGGATCGTGTAATGTGCCGCTTCCCGGACATCACCACAGACCATATAGGACTGCACCCAGGAAATCAGTTCACGTACACCGCAGCATCCGTCTGTGATTAGATTCTCACTGCAATATTCAGAAACTGCCTTGATAATCTGTGCCATAGTGCGAACCGTTTTTTTATCTGTGCATCCGGTAATCCCAAGAACACGCTGTACCAGTGTTTCTTCATCCGGCTCCTCAAGATCGATCACAAGATTCATTCTGGAAATGACAGACTGGTTCATCTGTTTACAGCCAGCATAATCATTGTTGGTTGTAACAACGATGGTCGTATCCGGATGACGTTTGATCACTTCCCCGTTTGGCAAAAAAACACTGTTGCACCTGTCAAGAAGGGAATTAAGTCCTACCAAAACACCGGGGTTTGCAATGACTGTCGGCTCCTGAATTTCGACCAAATAGCCGTGACGTATTGCTTCCACAAGAGGGGTGTCCACATATTTGAACTTCTGATGGGAAGATTGGTTCTTATAATTCTCATGCATCTCATCAATGATTGTGTCGATGAGCTGTTTGTATACCACATCCTCCGTCACCTCTTCATCATAAATGCCGGTCAGCTTCTGATAAGCGGTTGCCGGGTCTAGCATGATATCCTGGAAAGATGGATATTCATTCTGAAGACTGGATAATTTTCCATCCACATCCGGAAGGATCTGACCGAGCAGATCAAAGATCTCTGTATTGGCAGAGCAGGTAATGCACCGGTAGGGCAGATGTAAGCCAGCAGCAATCGCCTTGGCACCTTCTGTTTTTCCGGTTCCTGCAGGACCCCGCAGAAGAAAATTCCTCATAGGTGAAACAGTATTCGTTGTCAATTTTGCATGTTCACAGATCCGCTTGATCTCTGGCGGTATGATATACCATGGTTCCAGCGTTGGAACAGTAAGTTCTTCCTGGGGAGTGAGTATCCGTGATTCAGATAAGACGTATTTACTGATAAAGTCTTCTTTGGCAATGGATTCCGTGTTCCTTTTTGTGGTGGAACCGGGAATCAGCACTTGAAAAGTACCAAAGAGCGTATTTGTAGGAGCGTAAGTACCCTGCTGTACTGCGAATGGTTTTAGCTTTGGAATAGCACCATTGGCAGGAGTATCATTGGGAATCCCGCCGGTAGAAAGAGAAGTTCCGTATCGTAATCTGCGATAGATATTATCACAAAGGACGGCTGCAGTTTTCACGGCTTCTTCCATATCCGTATAACCATTGTCACGGTGCTTTTTCAACTCCTGGTAATATTCGTTAAACTCATCATCCTGCATAATGGTAGGGAGAAGTGCAAACAAAAGTGCAGCTCCGCTGTTCTTATCTTCCTTCAAAAGATATTGGTCGGCTGTTGTTTCGGAATCTATTGGTTTGGGATAAATACCTGCAATGAATTTTCCGTTTGTCCGATTATAGATCACTACATGCAGATCTCCGGTCTTGCTTGGATATTCTGCTATTGTATAATTATTTCCTTGGCTTCCAATTGCCCCAAGTTCTTCAGAAGCGGTTCCGCCGGGTGGAGTTTCCAGTTCCATGTATGCAAGAATAGCCCGGAGCGTGGACGCATGAAGTGTCGAACGTTTTTGAGGCTGTGTGCAGTATTTGGAATAGACATCCTTCCTGATGGGATCATCCGTATAATCTTCAAAAGGTTCTGGGAGTTTTCGCTTGAAAGACCAGTTACTGATCAGGTTTCCATTTGGCATAGTAGTTCTCCTCCTTTTTACATCCAGGATAATTCCAGGGTGCCTTCGTTTTCTTTTGCATTCAGCTCATCACGAATAAAAATATCTGTGAGAGCTGCCCAGTAGTTTTGGGGCGGAAAATGCTCGAAAGTACCTTTGATTTCCATGGAATCTCCATTTTTGATAAATATTTCTCCATTTTCGCTGATAAATAATTGTTGATGTCCTCTTGCCTGCAGATCGCCAATCAGATTGGAGAGTAATGGCTTGCCAATTAGGGTATACCAAGACTGGGGATCCACCTGACCGATGGAATCAGTGCCTGTTGGTTCTGCCTTTGGCTTTAATGATTCTATCGTCATCATAGAAAGTACCAGTTCTCCATACCGGTCCAGCCGGACTTCAGCAAAATTATATTCTTTCGTATGGAAGGTACGAATACGCAGGGCATTTCCATTCAGAAGACTGTCTACATTTGGTTCTTTAGTAAATTCCCATGTGGCATCCGGATAAGCGGACTTCAGTTTCCCTGTAATCTGGTAACTGATCTGTCTCCAGAGCAGAGTTTCCATATCGGTGATACTGTCTGGATTCCCAGAGGAATATGCTGACTTTCGTTTGAGTGCCGGAGATGGGATGCGGGGAAGATGCGGGACAATCAGGAAGAGGAGACTTCCTAAAATACCTGCAAGTGCAATGCCCGCAATCACTGAGCGGTTTATATTATCCGGTACAAACAGTAATGACAGAAACAAAACGAGAACAACAGATTTTAATATTTTTAAACTTTTACTTTTTTTCCTTCGTACTTTCATTGTATGATTCCTTTCCTGTAAACAAAAAAAGAGGAACCGCCATGCCCGATGGGTAAGCAATTCCTCAACCTGTTATTTCTTTTGAGTTATCCGTTAAACGGAAGCTGGTCAGCCATGCCTTCTGGGATTCCCTGAAAACCGTCTCCGGTAAATCCACCTTGCTGTCCATATGCCATGTTCTGTTGTGGATAATAGCTCTGCTGGTACATGTTGTTTCCAATCGGTCCAGAAGGTGGAACTGCATAAGAGTTGCCCTGTGTTCTGGCGCCTGCGGTGTTTGGTATACCTGCATTTTGATTTCCAGCACCATTCATGTAGCCGCCTCCCTGAGCAGCGCGATTTTGATAACTGCCACTTCCTGGGGTAGCCGCACCTCCGTTGTTGTTATTAGGCATGCTATTGCCATTTTGATGATTTCCAGAATTTCCGTTATTCTCATTTTCCGGTTTGTTGGAAAGACAAAACTGCCAGTCCTTGACATTAATTTTGGCTCCAACTCCTGGCTGCCCAGCCTTCTGTCCCTGCTGATAGAGAAATGGATGGATTTCCAGATCTCCATAGACATAGATACAGGTTCCGGATTTTACACCGGCTTTGATCAGACGCTCTGCCAGGAACTTGTTAAAATAGCATTGATAGAACATGGACTCGTATCCATTCTGACCATTTTGTGTGTTCTGGCTCCTCTGAGAGGAAGCAAGATCCAGACTGATATACTCAGATCCGTTGTTCTTTCCTTGCTGCATGGCGGGATCCTTTGTTACCCTTCCCATAACATGAATAATTGCTGACATAAAAATTCTCCTTTCTGCCTCTTTGGGCTTTAAAATAATAAAAATGAATAAAAGAATAGGAAACCTGTGTCTCAGATTTCCCATAAATAAAAAAAGAGCCATTAAGTGACCGCATAATACGGCTATCCTAATGACTCTAATTTCCAACATAAACTTACGTGTGCTCTGGAAGAATGGTCCAGACTCCCTGTGGAGGATAACACAAAAATTCAAGTACAGTATTATAGTAGCACTATATTTAGATAATGTCAATGTGAACAATGCTATATATAGATGAATTGCGAGAAGCAGATATAGAATATTGAACTATGAAAAAGTGAAAAAATATAGTAAAATAAAACATAAAGATTGGTTATAGAAGGAGAATTCTTTGATGGTTGATGTATTGGAATTCTTTGAATAATAAGCTGAGAAAAAGTATGTATAATTATATTGCATCTAAAGTGAAAAGGAATTTTGAATGCAAAAACATATTGTTTGAATTGCGATGAGCATGTGATATACTGTTCTTAACTTTTGGTTTTAATTTTAAGGAAAAGAGAAGTTGTAATAGAAATTATGATTAAGGAAGCTAAAAATTATGGCGAGTAACTGTCAAATTCCAACTCCACAGGTATATGTGCGACAAATGTTGGATTATATTGATTATTCCGAGGATCTTTATGGTAAAAGAGTTTTGGAGAATTCATGTGGAGAGGGGAATATTTTACTAGAAGTTGTAACTCGATACATTGAAAATGCCAAAAAAGAAAAGCGTTCTCTTGATGATATCAAATTAGGATTAAGCAGAGATATTGTTGCATATGAAATAGATAAAGATTGTATAACGAAATGTAAAAAGCGGTTGAACAAACTGGTTCATTCATATGGATTAAAAGGAATACGTTGGAATATTAAAAGTAAAGACTTTTTGCAGGAGTCCATTACGAATACATATGATTATGTAATTGGAAATCCTCCATATATTACATATCATGATATGGATGATGAACAAAGAGACTTGGTAAAGAAAAATTTTAAGACATGTAAGCATGGAAGAAGTGATTATTGCTACGCATTTATTGAGGCAAGTATAAAAGCATTGACTCCAAATGGGAAGATGGTTTACTTGGTTCCATATAGTATTATGACAAATAAGTTTGCTGGAGAATTAAGAAAATTTATACTGCCATATACAACAAAAATTTATGATTATAGGACAATTAAAATATTCCCAGAGGCTTTGACTTCATCAGTCATTATGGTATGTGAGAAGTCGAAAAGACAAGCTTGTTTTACATATTATTTAGTAGCCGAAAAACGTGTGTTAGAGATACCAAAGAATAGACTTGGTAATAAATGGATTATACTAGGAAATCAGAATATTAACGGAACAAAATTTGGTGAATATTTTGAGGTGAGAAATAGTGTGGCTACACTATTAAATGAAGCATTTGTATTGAAAGAGTATGAGTATAGGGATCATTATTATGTTGTAGGGAACCATAAAATTGAAGAAGTACTGGTGAAAGATGCAGCAAGTACAAAGAGTTTAAATAAAAAGAATAAGAAGGATAAAATTATTTTTCCTTATCGAATAGTTAATGGTAAAAGAAATGATTATACAATAGAAGAATTTAGAAAAAAGTTTCCAGGTGCAACTGCTTATTTACAACAATTTATAAAGAAGCTGAATGATAGAAAAGCTGATAAAAATGCACTTTGGTTCCAATATGGGCGAAGTCAGGCTATTACAAAGGTATGGGGAGAAAAATTGATTATCCCTATGGTAATTACTCGGAAAATTCATGTATATGAGGCAGGAGAATATGCAATTCCATATGCGGGATATTTTATAAAGTGTAAAGAAAACGGTGTACTAAAATTACAAGATGCAAAAAAAATTCTTGAAAGCCAGGCATTTTATGACTATGTAAAGATATGTGGGACGCCTACAACCCCAACCTCTTACAGAATTTCGGTAGATGATATCAAAGATTATATGATAGAGAGGGGATAATACAAGGAGGAGTAGATATGGTAAAAATTCCTTTTAATGTAGATGCATATACTGCACGATTGATTGGACGTGAAAATGTTTCTAAATTAGAGGGTGCGGTAATTGAATTAGTAAAGAATACATATGATGCAGATGCATCCTGTTGTGTATTGTATTTTGACGAAAAAGAGAATGTATTATATCTGGCCGATAATGGGTGTGGAATGACAACATCGATTATTCAGGAACACTGGATGACTATTGGGCGATCGTCGAAAAAGAATACATTTATTTCGAAGAGAGGACGTATACAGACAGGAGAAAAAGGAATTGGTCGATTTGCTTTGGATCGAATAGCCGATAAATGTCAAATGCTTACTGGTACAGAGGAAAATCATAAAAAGTTATTATGGACAGTTGATTGGACCTCATTTTCGTCTGGAAAGAATATCACAGAAATTGGTGCGGAATTAGACGAAACAACATTGTCTTTTGAACAGTTTTTAGAAGGGTGTAGCAATTATCGGGTTGTAAATCTTATAAAAAAAGAATGGAAACAAAATGGTACGATATTTAAGCTTACAAATCTTAGAGATAGTTGGAATGATGAGTTGTTGCATACAATACGTGAAAATTTAGCGTCGTTAATTCCATATGAATTGTCTTCTGTTTACAAAATATATTGTTTTGGCAATACAGATACAGAGGAAGACGCAGAAGTATTTAGTGATTTAGAGTCTTTTTCTTACGATTATAAGATAGAGTTTTCAGTATCAGATTGTCAAGCTGTTAATGTGAAACTTTGGCGCAACGAGTATAGTTTTGGCAATGATGAGGATACTATATTAAAGAAAGTGGGATTATTTGAGGAAAAGGAATATTTTCATAACACACCGATAGAAAAAGAATATACATTTAGTCAGATTGTTCCAGGTGCGTCTGAAAAATTAAAAAATGGATTAGGTACATTTAGCGGGGTCTTATATTTTGCAAAAAGAACTCAAAATAAAAGAGATCAAGAACGATTTTATCAAAAAGATATTACAGGGAGAATTGATGTAAGGGATACTTTTGGAGGCATAAAGCTTTATAGAGATAATTTTCGTGTTCGTCCGTATGGAGATCCTAAAACATCAGCATATGATTGGCTGCAGTTAGCAAGGCGGAAAACAGGATCTCCTGCTGGTGTTGCAAGTGATGGGCTTTGGAGAGTTAATGCTGATCAGATGCTTGGATCAATCTTTATATCTAGGGTTAACGTGGCACTACCAGATCAATCAAATAGAGAAGGAATTGTGGAAACACCAGAATTTCGATTATTACAGGAATTTTTGAAAGGCATTTTGTGTATTCTCGAAAAAGATCGTCAGTATGTTTGTCGTATATTGGCGGCTGATTATGAGAAAGATCATCCTGTAAAGCAAATTCAAGATGATATTAATCGAAAAGCAGAGCAGCAAAAAAAGGAGAAAAAGAAAAAAGACACTGATGGCACAAAGCATACGGAAAGCAAATCAAATAAAGAACAATTCAGTAATAAGTCGGTAGATCCTGAAGATGCAAAGATTGCATTAGATGCAAAAGATGAACAAATCGAAGAATTAGAGAATGAAAATAAAATGCTTCGAGTACTGGCAACGACAGGAATAGTAACAAACACATATATTCATGAGTTTAAGACTTTATCTCATAGACTCAGTATGAAAATTGTAATGGCAAAAGAGGCAATTGAAAAAGATCAAGATATGGAAGAGGCTTGTAATTATATTAATCAGGCAAATGAGATACGTGAGGATTTCAATTCTTGGTTTCAAGTGACGATTGAGGCTGTGAAAAAAGATAAACGGAGAAGGAAAAAAACAGATATTGTTCCCGTTATTTTAGAGGCAGTTGATTCATGGAATAAAACGTTACATTCAAAACATATAGAAGTAATTTTTAAGGGAGATCATCAAAAGGAAATTTATTTGCGTTGTTTCCCATATGAAATAGATACAATTATTTCTAATTTAATAACGAACAGTACTGCCTCTTTTGATAAAATACGGACAAAAGAAAGGAATATCTATATAGAAGTTAAGGAAGAAAAAGAATATATTCGAATTGATTATTCCGATACTGGTGCTGGATTGGCACCAATGTATAAAAAAAATCCTGAAAAAACATTGGATGTATTCGAAACAGATAAGAGAGATTCTACTGGTCAAAGAATTGGAACGGGTATGGGTCTATGGATTGTAAATAATACGGTAAAAGACTATGAAGGAAAAATTGATTTGTCGAAAAATATAATAACGGAAACAGGATACTTTATCACATTGTTTCTAAAGAAGACAGGAGAAATGAGAGATGTATAGAATCGGTATTATAGATGATACAGATGAGCTTTTAGATGATTACATTAAGCGTCTGAAAAGAGAAAATATTGAACTTTTAATTGCTCCGGAAGGAAGTATGGAAGATATTAAGGCATGGGTTGTGAAAAATCAAATAAAATGTTTATTGATTGATTATCAGTTATCATCAAAATACGATTATAATGGGACACAATTGGCGTTTTATCTTGAAGATGCGTTACAAGGGCTGCCATATTTGATACTTACAAGCTATCCAGAAGACTCTGTGGATGAAAAATTGGTCGTAAAAAATGCCATATGTGATCGAAATGTGATGGATAAGAATGAAGAAGAATTTAGTGGCTTTTGTGATCAATTAAAGCAGATGACAGAGGTATACGACAACACCATAAAAAAATATAAGGAAAAATACGAGAGCATGATAAAGAAAAAACAAGAAAATGTCTTGTCAATAGAAGATGAAGAAGAATTAATGGATGTGTTTCGTATTTTGAAATCCTATGGAGAAGTAGATGAAATTCCAGCGGAGATGTTAAAATCAAGTTTGAGCGAACAGATAGATTCGGTATTGGGTAAATTAGATGATTTATTAAAAAAGTAATATGAGGTGTAGTATTGAGAATACATGGAGACAAAGTTATAAAACGACGCTCGGGATTAGAACAGCGATCGGATTACCATGAATATCTACCAGAGTTGCGGGAAGATTTTAAATGTATGTGTGGATATTGTGGTAAGACGGAAAGAGTGACCAAAAATGCATTTGAAATAGACCATTTTGTACCAAAAAAATATGCTAAGTTTCGAGAAAATGATTATAGCAATTTGGTATATTCGTGTTATGTATGTAATCGAAAAAAGTCTTCTAAATGGCCATCTGAAGATGCAAAAATTCAATTCATTGAAGAGAGAGGTTTTATTGATCCGGCAACAGATGAATATGATGAACATATAGAAAGAAAACCAGATGGTATGATCTGCGGAAAAACAAAAACGGGGAAATATATGGCAGAGGAGGCATTTCAGTTTCATTTAAGACCTATGAAAGAGGTTTGGCAGCTTATGCAATTGATAGAGAAGAAAGAAAAGCTCCGAGAAAAGATGAAAGTACTCATGCCAGATGAAATACAAGATTACATAGAGATGGATGAATTGTTAGAAGTGTTGCAAGGTATATTATTTCAAAGCAAAGAATAGTTTAAGTTATACTAGATGAAAGTAGTAGAATATTGTGTATAGAAGATGCCGTAAACAGAGAAAAAACTTGTCACGGCATCTTTTTTGCGTTGTTAACCGTATGATAACAGAATTAATCTTTTAGGGAAGAAAACGATGAGATTTCTTCGAAACCTAATAAGCTGCCAGTGTGTCCGATGATTTGCTCATCGGTTGATGGAGAAGTACGAAAATATATTCGGTAATAGTGCCCCTGAAGCAGTTTTACACTTTTATCTGTCGTGAACTGATATTCTCGGTCATCGGCTCCGATAAGATGAATTTGCTGTGTTTTCTTCAAGGGTGAAACATCTCGTTTGCTACAGTATCCTTCCACTATGAGGTAGGAACCGGAATGGATGAGATGATGCAGGCTGATGCATCGAATCAGGCAGCATGCACCGATCGCGAGGCTCATAATGAGAAGGATTTTATCTTTTGTCTGCAGCCCGATGATGCATCCGAATAGTACACAAAAAAAGCCGATTGCCGCTTGGGCAACCAGCTTGGAAAATAATGGTTTTGGCATAGTGCTCCTTTCAGAATCGTTGGAATGAAATTTGTTTATTAAGATACAGATTGCCTACAGCCTGCAGGACCGGATACTGGATATGCAGAATTTGTGCCTGGTCAGTCAGTGTCTGGTAGGTATGTTCTGTCCCATCATAGAGTTGTGTGAGGACCTCATCCTCCCGCTTTGGTACTTTCTTTTGATCTACACAGGTCACCAGTTCTGCAGTGGTTAGCGGAATGGCTTTTGTAAGCTTTAAGACGGTTTCCTCAATGGGCGTGTTTTTTTCTTTCCGCAGATATTTTCCAAAATCTCCGGGCTTGATTTGCCCTTCTACATAGAGCTGGATACAGGTAAATAGCCGGGTGGAGAAAGTTTCGTGAACCGGAAGGATGTGAAGTTTTCCTAAAAGCTGATAAAGTGCATCTACGCCGGTCACCCCTTCTCCTTTTGCAATCAGGCCGCGCAAAAGCAGCCGGTTCAGATAATAAGAAAATGCTAGTCCGTCCGGTCTGCCGCTGTTTTTAAGCCGCACATTGTAAGCAGATTCCAGTTCGTGTATCTGCAGAATCTGGAAGGCAAGGCAGCTCCAGAGAATCAGTTCGTGATCGCATAGTCCGAATTCCTGATGATTATTAAGAACCATAGGAGTGGATTTTCCATTTGTATTTTTGACAAATTTTAAGGTGCCGATGGCGGTATAAAGTGTCAGCATAGAACTGCCTCCTTCTTGTTATGATGCTAATAGCTCGTATAATATCTCATTTTCTTTCAGCCATTTTCTCGCCTTGCTCTGCCATGCCCTTACCCTGTTGGAAGGAACCTGATATAGTTTTGCAAGCTCCCGATCGGTGTAACCGTCTTGCTGCAGACGGAGAGTGGCAATTCCTTTTTGTATCATATTGCTGCTTGCTGCTTCCAGTTCCTTCAAGTATGCAGTGGACAAGTTTTGAATCGCTTCCTGCTCCGTGGAAAGGGAAGTACGATTTTGGTGAAACTCACCTTCATAAGAGTGACCGTCCTCGGATTCCAGCAATGCATCTAAGGAACAGAATCGTTTATTATATTGGTAAACGGTACGCCAGTATCCGTAGATCGCATTACGGACAGCAGCTCTGGCATATGGTCGGAAGGGACGGTGTCCATCGTATTTAGAAGCTGCATTGCACAGTGCCAGGTAACTGGTTTGTGTCAGCTCCTCATATTCTTCTTGGGAAAGATTCGAGTAATTCCGTGTCAGGACATTTACCATTTGTGGCACCAGATCCATATTTTCTTCAACGAGTTGGCTGTAGGGGATAGGATTATTTTTCATGTCATCCACCCTCCCTACCCTGCAAGGCACAGTGGTACATGGTTGTAGCGAAGGACTTTCTCTGATTCTTCTATAAGTCGTTCGCACATGTACTCACTGAAATTACCGATATGTGCCTGTGTGGTGTCGAGGCAAAATTTGTCTGATATCCACCGGTAGGCATCTTTCTTGGACATAATTCCCTGTTTCCAGATCTGATCAAAGATTCGGTGTGCACGGATCCGTTTCTCACGAAGAGATTTATTTGCCAGAGTGCCTTTAGGGCGAGTGGTGCCGGGATGGACGCTGACGTAGGAATTGCAGACCGGATAGCGGCTGCATACATAAAGTTTGCCTTCCCATGCATTTTTTCCATGGACATAAGATGTATCTCTTAAAATGGCCGGGCTGCCACAGTAAGGGCAGCGTATGATTTGTTTCTTCATCATGATTCACCTCGCATTACGTTTTTTATACGTACATTTATCCTTTATTAGTAAGTTTATTACGTTTTCTATACGTATATTGTAAGTAAAAGTGTGATGAATTCCCATATATCAGGGACGGAAACAGGTACCCAAATGTTCCCATTTTACCACTTTCTGCCATTTTTTATGAATGTTCTGGATAGAAAATGGTTTTGATTAATGGAAAAAGGCCACTGTCTGTAAAATGTTGGTAATTAACTGCCGTGAAGATAAACTTATTACAAAAGTATCGGAGCAGGAACAGTGCAATTAGTATCAAGCAGATCCGGTAGATGGTAAGTGCCTGCCTTTTCTTTTTGTGTAAAGAAGTAAATCTGCAGTACAGGATATAAATCATAGGGATAAAAATCAGGGTAGTAAAGCCCTTGTCAATCGTTTGGATGATCAGAGTAAGCATGTTGCACACCTCCTTGTCTTTATTCATTCTGTACGCAGAAACAAGCAAAAACGCAACTTACCAGTCATAGTTTTTCTCTTCCTGCATTTTTAGGAGTTCCATACAGGGACAGTCGGACTTGACTGCTGTTTTGATATCCAGGTAAGAGCGATATAAGGATAAAAAAGCAGATACAGATATGTTGCTTATGCATTCTTCCGGTTCCGGATAACAGGAAAATAAAATCCGGGCATCGGAAAGAGGAAGAATCAGCGGTTCTGCTGTGGCATCCGGATGAAATAGGAATCCGGGTTCCCTGCATATATCGGAAGTATTACAGGAAGGGCAGGTCACATGGATGCAGTGATGCCAGTTTCCATCACAGGCATCTAAAAATCTACGAACATGTTTGATATCTGTCTGGATATAGGTTGTTTCCATATTCATCACCAAAAAGCAGGCAGTCTCTATGGACCGCCTGCACTGAAATTAAAGATTATTTTTGTTTCTTTTTCCGGAAATAGATTACTGTAGCAATACCTGCGAGCAGAAGGGCACCTGCAGCAATACCTGCGTAAAGAAGAAGTGGGGTATCATCGCCGGTCTTGACTGGTGTGGAGATATCCGGAGTATCTTTTGGTACATCGGTAATTTTCACTGTCTGGCCGTTATCATTTATATCTTCGTGATTTGTCAGTTCCACTTCATTTTTGTTGTCTTTAGCACCGGTAGATACATAGAGCTTTTCAAAAACAACTACATCATGTCCGGAAAGAGAAGTAGCATCAAAGGTAAAGGTTACTTCTACAGTGCCTTCAGAGTTTTCCGGTTTGAAAGTTGCTTCAGATGTTACAGGTTTTCCGGCAATCAGTACTTCCTTACCGGTTTCCTTGTCCATCAAAGTACCTACGACCCGGTAGGTAAGGCCAGTTACCAGATCCTTGTAAGAAACGGTATCAATAATAGAGGTTTCTTTTTCTGCAAGGACTTCCTGGTCGCCGTCTTTTCCATCTTTAGCGGTAGTCTTAATCTCCGGGAAATAGATGGTCTGTGGATCATCATCAATCTGGGTATGGAAAGCAACTTCTTTGTCCTGATAAGATACAGACTCAAAGGCTACTATCGTTTTGCCTGCGAGAGCAGTGGCATCCAGTGTGAAAGAAAGCTCTACAGTGCCTTCCGCATCTTCTGGAGTAAAGGTCAGTTCAGATGTAATTTCTTTTCCATCGATTTGCAGAGGCTTACCAGATTTCTTATCCATCAAAGTTCCGGTTAACTTGTACTCTTTATTTGGAATGAGATGGTAGGAAACGGTATCCGTAATGGTCAGTTCTTTCTTTGGAACTGCCATCTGGGTATTGGTATCCGGGCAGTTCGCCTGAGTTGCAATTTCCGGGAAAAAGATCTGCTGACCTTCATCTTCGAGATCTGCATGAACAGCAATTTCTTTTTTATCCTGTGTTACAGATTCAAAAACAACGGTTGTCTTACCGGCCAGTGAACTGCCGTCAAATTCGAAGACTACATCTACGGTGCCTGAACTGGTTTCCGGTGTGAATGTTGTTTTTGCAGTTACCCGTTTGTCATTAATTAAAACAGGTTCTCCAGTTTTCGCATCCATGAGTGTACCCGTTGCAGTATACTTAAGGTTTGGAACCAGCCCTTTATACTGGATCGTGTCAATGAGTTTCACTTTCTCATCAGCATTTGCCATATGCTCACCGGTTTCAGAGTCTGTTGCCTGCGTGCCGATCTCAGGGAAAGAAATCTGCTGGTCTTCATCAGAAAGGTCCGCATGGACAGCCAGCTGTTTATCTTCCTGATACAGTTCCTCGAATACAACAGTTGTTTTTCCAGAAAGTGAGGAAGCATCAAAGGTAAAAGAAACTTCTACGGTACCAGAGGATTTTTTCGCTGTGAATGTCTTTTCAGAAGTTACAGGTTTGCCGTCAATCTGAATTGCTTCACCGGTCTCGGCGTCCATTAGTGTTCCAACCAGCTTATAGGACTGACCTTTCTTTAGTCCAGAATATTCGACAGTATCTACAAGAGTGACTTCTTTTTCCGGTTTGCTCATATGGGTACCTGTTTCTTTATCCAGAGCTGTTGTGCCGATTTCAATCAGGTCATCGGTCAGGGTTCCCAGGTCAATGGTAACGGAATCTTTATATACAGTCACTTCGAATTTTAAAAGATTCATGCCTTTATTGGATTCACATCTCTGTTCCTCAATGACATATTGATCATAGATAAGGGCACCTTTGGAATCATCCGGCGTGGAAGATCCGAACCAGACTCCATCTTCCGATGTTTCTCCACGGTTGGTGTTCTGGGTGTGTTTGTTCCATTTGGAAGCTGTACTGGCATATCCATTTTTGTCCGTCACGATGGTATGGCTTTCTCCGGTTGTAACAGAGGTGATGGTAAATGGAATATCAGAAAGACGTTTTTGTTCTCCATCGGATACCTTTACCAGTTCCAGATCGCTACGGTAGATCTGTTCATCGACAGATGAAGCATTGTAGCACTTTACGGTTTCCTTGGAACCATCGGCTGTGATCTTCTGTACGAATACAGTATCATTGGCAAAATATCCCGTAGGAGCTTTTGTTTCCTGAACAGTCACTGTACCGAGCGGGAGACAAATGGTTTTTCCATCCGTCTGTGTATAGAACGCATCTCCAGATACCAGATAATCTTTGGAAAAATGAGATTTTCCTTCTGCATAGGTCTTAAATATCCAGGTACGTGCCGGTTTGGCTCCATTTGCGGAAGGATCCTGATCGGACTGTTCGGTATAGAATTTAACAGTAAACTGTGCATCCGCAAGAGATGCAGATCCTTGTGGCTGTGCTTCCTGTGATTCCTTGTCCAGTTTCTGAAGGAGCAGATCCATCGGATTGCTCTGTGGGATTTCCGTCACATTTACAGGCGTGGTTGCTTCGGATTTGACAGTGACGTTATGGGCTTTGGTATCCAGGATGAATCCTTTGGAAGCTTTGGTTTCTTTTATCGTGTAATTACCTTCCTCCAGTTCTCCGGATTTTGCATAGCCGTTTTTATCTGTTGTCAATGTCTGTACCAGTTCGTCTCCTTTGTAGATGCCATATTCGGCACCCTGTAAGCTATAGTTACTGTTCCCATCGGAAACAGAGGCGTTGGCTGAAGATTTACGGATTTCCAGATAACCGTAGGGAACCTGATACCAGCTTCCAACAACAGTCTGGCTTCCGCTTCCTGGAATGATAAAGGCTCGAAAGTTTTCCGGGGGAGCAGGAAGGCTTTTGATTGCTTGTGCAACTTCTTTTGCTTTGTCAATGAAACTCTGGGGTGCACCATGGAAGGCTCCGGTATCTGAAGAATACCCTGCATAAATATAGGCGACGACAAGATGTCCGATTACATAGGAATTGTCATCAGACCAGCCGCTGAAATATTTGTCTTTTACAGTTTTTTCATAGCCATAACCGCCATTTAGGTAATACAGTGCTTTCCGAAGCGGGGAATCCTTTGCCAGAAGGTCATAGGAATAACTGCCGGAAGCAGGGGTTTTCTTGAGTGGTTCCACACAGTAAGCGGTATTGTTCCCATCAAATGTCATGCGTGAAGTAAAATAATCTCCATACGGAATGTTCGCTCCTGCGTGAAAACTGACGGTACCGTCTGCCGCATGAACAGTCATGCCGCCGGAAAATACGGTCCCGACAGTAACCAGTACTGCAAGCAAAAATGCGAGCAGCCGGTGGATGAATTGATTTGTTCTTTCTAACATAAGTCTCCTCCTTACTTTGAAGATATGAAAAAGGCAGCGATTTCGCTGCCCCGGGTGTTAACCGGCTTTTGCTTCTTTGTGTTTCTGGCGTTCAATGATTTCCAGAAGCTCCTGCCGGTCGGTGGTAATCAGCTCCTTTTCCAGTGTGGATGCTTTGAATTCCACCGTAATATTATTGTTGTTTGTTGAGATCAGGCCATTCCCCCTTTGAAAATGTGTGATGTTCATGACTTCGGTTTCTGACAGATGCAGGATATTTTTTACCCGCTGTGCCTCTTCGTCTTCCATGTTCAGGATGATCTTGGTCTTACAGTTGTTGATGATACCTTTTCCATATTTACCATCATCCAGAGCAAAGAAATCATTTAAATCTTGTGTGGCAAAAATGCCGGCTCCTGAGTAGGCACGGATGATTTTGGCAATCTCCAGAACAAATTCTGCAGCCAGACGGTTACTGGAAGCACCGATGAGCTGCCATACCTCATCTACAAAGATCGCTTTTTCCTCTGTCCGGTTTTCTTTCGCTTTATCCCAGACGTAATCCAAGGCAACGAACATACCTACTGTTAAGAGATCACTGGAGCCTGTCAGCTCTGAGATATCCAAAACAGTATATTTATTGGTTAGGTCTACGTTGGTCTTCTGATTGAAAGAAGAAGCAGAGCCGTGGACCAGGCGGTTCAGGATATGTGCCAGACGTTTGGTATCCGGACTTTCCATCAGGATATTATAGACATCCTCAAGGATCGGCATTTCCTTATACTGGTCTGGATGATCCGGGTCAATCAGGGATTCGTTTTTATGCGTAATCCCTTTTCTGGCATAGGTTTTAATGAGTGCCTCATCCAGAAGCTGTTTCTCCTCATGATTCATGTCAGGAATCAGGAGAGAGAAGAAGATATGGAGCCTCTGGATTTTGGAAGCCAGAGCGGAAGCATCCAGTGTTGGTCCATCCAGCAGTTCATTGACAGAATTATCAACTTTGCGGATCTCCATGACGTTAATACAATTTTGGCTGGCAGGAGAGATCTGGATGAATTCTCCACCCACGTTTTTACAGGCCCGGTAAAATTCATGCCCCTTCAGAGGAGCAATGATGAAGACCTGGATTCCCTTCCGCCGCATCCGAAGTGCCATAGTCTGCATGGTGAAGGTTTTGCCAGCACCAGAACATCCTAGAATACAGATGTTGGAATTTTTATACTGTTTGGAATCAAAAATATCTGCGATGACCAGTGAATTATTATGCTTATTTACTCCGAATAAGATGCCATTGTCGTCACAGATGGAGTAGCTGGTGAACGGGTAGCAGCTTGCAGCTCCCGTAGTCAGGACATTTCGTTTTGACAGTTCATAGAGTTTTTTATCCAGGTTTGCAAGCGGCAGGGAGGATAGGAAACCCTGTTCCTGTAAGAAGTAGCAGGAGTGCAGATCCATATCCTGTGAAATCAACAGTTTCTTCATCTCCTGAATACGCCACTGCAGTTCCTCAAGATCAGAAGCAGTAATCGTGATCAGGAGATTGATATAGTAAAAGTCTTCGTTATTTGCCAGACCAGCCTTCAGAAAGTATCCGGAGCGGATCGCAGAATCCAGATCATCAAAGTCTGCGTTTGTATCGGATGCATCCTTGATCTTTGACCGGTTGATACGGATCTGTTGTCCAAGCCGCTGCTGGATCTTATCCTTTGGCTGTTTATGCAGATAAAAATCAATGTCTATGCCTTCCCCGGCGTTGATCAGTAAGGACAGCCAGCCGGGTGCGACTTTCTGTTTATAGCCGTCGCTTGGAACCAACAGGTATGCATGATAAATTCCGTTGATCCGCACATAATTGGAGTGTCGGAAATCTACGGACTCCGGTGCAATGAACTCGTTGATCCGGATATGATCCAGTTCTTCCTGGCGACCTTCCTTCATATAGCGTGCAAGGACATCTGCAATCCGATCCTGAAGAGGCTTTTCTGTACAAAGGGTCCGGTTTAATAATGTGTATAGGACATCGGTTGTAAATTCATCTTCATTATCATGGGTAACCACCTGATTTCCGCATTGATATAAAAATGTCTTAGCTGTCTGGGAGGCTGTCTCCAGTGCAGCAAGGATTTCTTTTTCTTCGACTTTCCGGTTTACATTGAATGGTTCATACTCAAAGATTAGAAAGAACCGTCTTGAAACGGCCTCTCTGGAACTTAATTTCTTTACGAACTGGATGTAATCCTTCTGTAGTTCCCGACAGTGAGGATTAGTCTCAAGGGACAGTTCCAGTGCTGCCTGTTCCAGATGTTTATTGATATCTGCCTTTTTGGAGATCATCTTAATCTGCAATTTGACCGGGCTGATTTTTAAGTAGGAGATAAAGCTGTAAATGATGCCTTGCTGTTCCCTTGCACTTCGCAAAAGGAAGTTGATAGGTTCAATCTCCAGAATCTTTACATATCGGTGGTCAGTGGTATAAATGATCCCGTTGGCAATTTTATCAATCGGAAGATAATCCTCCAGTGTCATGTCCTTTCGCTTTTTCTTTTTCGAGGAAACGGAAGGTGAAGGATCAGGTTGTTTCTTATTGGAGCGTGCCTCTTTTTTCGCAGCTTTCTCCAAACGTTTTGCCTCCTTTTGTGCAAGCTTATCCTGATGCAGTTTTTCTTTATGCCGTTGTTTTTCGGTTTTTAAACGCTGTTTCTTTTCACGTTTCGCAACCTTGAGAGCTTTCGCCTGTTCCTTTTTCCTTTGTTTCTTTTCAAATTTCAGAATTCGGATATCTTCCCTGGCCTGCTTCTTGATGCCGCGTTTTGTAGATATATCATAGAGCCGACGCTCTTTTTTTTTAGAGGCTGGTGTGGGAGAAACTTTTGAATCGGGTGGAATCTCTTCCTCTGAAGAAGATGGCATATTACAGGGAACCTCCTCATCATGTGTAGCTGTCTCCATTGGTTGAGGTGATGGCTTCTCTTTTTTCTCCCGGTTCTTTTTCGTCTTTGGTTCTTTTTGACGAGGATTTTTACGCTGTTTTCCTTTTGGCTCCGGTTTGGTATCCAGCCGGTATAGGATTCTACGGTTAAACAAAAAACGGATAGCATTCATCAGAAAAGCCGTCAGACTTTCCCCTCCGATGCCGATCAGGGCGACCATGGCTGCTGGAAGAGATGTCATACATAAAATGATGATCCGTATGGTCAGGGACAGGGGAAGATGCACAACAGGTATTGCAATCCCGATGGCAAGAATGGCTCCTTCGATAGCATTTCGGATCTTGAACATTCCTCCCATGAATGTACCCCGCTCAATAAAATTACGGGGGATTAAGGCAATTTGGTGTTCTTCAGAGTTGTTCACGGCTGCACCTCCTTTGCATTAGTTCTCTTTTCCGTTTCTGTTGCTTCGATATCGTTTGGGGTATCAGCAAAACCGCCTTCCTGCAGGGATTCTATTTCTTCTGTAGTAACAGCTGGAAGTTTTTGATCCGTCTTACGTTCATAGGTAATTATGTTTTCACTGACTTGCAGTTTTTCTTCCCCAAATAAAAAAGCACCGGTACTGGTGCTGCAGGTAACTGGAAGGGTAGTATTATCAGAGAAAGCAAAAGTAAGCATGATGTCGTTTCCTTCCGGATAGGTGGTCTGTTCTGGAAGAAAGGTCACAGAGGTAATGTCTGTTTTCCCAGTTTCTTTGAGATACAGAGAAAATTGTTGCTTTAGTTCATTGATCTGTGTGTCTGCAAAAAATGCCTGTAATTCTTCAAAGGCAACGTATTTCAATGTGGGAAGTGAGGCAGTATCCTCTTCTTCTGTTTGGATTTCTTTTGCGGGCTGTTTTTTGTCAGCCGTATGGTTTTTCTGTTTTTCTGCTTTCCATAAGGCAGGCAGTACAATGCCTGCTACGATCATGCCGATCATCAGCAGGATGGAAAGAATCAATTTTTTTCTGCTCATAAGATCTCCTTTATTTCTTGTCAAAGATCCAATATGCACTTGCTGTTGCATGAATTTCTGACATCATATCAAATTCCCGGTTGATATAGTTTTTGGATGCACTGTCATTCGGATCGTTAACCAGTACCTTTCCGGAAGCCGTTACACCACGAAGGACAATGAAATGTCCGCCTCTGGTAAATAAGCCTGCACTTTGGGAACTGATGACAGGATGGCCTTCTGACAGTGCTTTTAGGACGTTATTGGGATCGTTGGTCTGGGTGACCGATCCGCATCCAAAATGACTGGCTGCCGCTGCAAAGTAGGACCAGTAAGTGCCGACACCTGGTTTGTAGTAAGAATTTCCGCACCAGGAAACTGCATCTACCGGAGTGATGGTTTTGCCCGTTAAATAACTTGCGACCATGGCAAAGCTGGTCGGGCCACATCCGCTGGTTGCAATGGAACCTCCGCCATATGGAATATTTCCGTAATCTGTCTGCAGGTAATGAGGTATCTGCATTCCATTTGCAGGATAGGTGCCGCCTGTAGAAGTAATGATGTAGTACCGGAGTACATGGTCTACGTATTCTTTATCGCCATATCTGGAATAAGGCCAGTTAGGGCGGGCACACATCATATCAGAATAAGCGATGGCGTTTGCTTTGGTATAACCACCGTCCCGTTCCATGGCCCAGTCAATATAACCGGAACCGTAATTGTATCCCTGCAAAGCAAGCTTGATCCGGTCAAGATCTGTTGGACCGGTGCATCCGGCTTTATCCAGGGCATATTTGAGTTCCTGAATTCCGCATTCGATGCTGTACTCTGGGTCCGTAATACCGTTAGGCACATGGGGATATTTCTTATTAAATCCACCTTCTGCCGCCTGCATGACATCAAGACCACGTCCTCCGGATTCCTGCATCATCACAGCAAGGATTAGTTCCACATAGGGAGTCATTCCGTATTTTGCAGCAATCCGTTCTACGGTTGCCCGGTAGCGAAGCACCTCATCGGATACATTGGCAGTTGCAACTCCGGAAGCAGAGGAACCAAAAAAGAGGGTCAGATTTTCTGCATAAGCGTCTGCCACTTTTTTCTGTTTGTCGTTCAGATGAAAGACATGGTCTGCAAAATAAGAATCACCGGCATAGTTGATTACAAAGTTATGCCGGGTAAAGGTAACCGTCTGAGTCTGTGAATCCGTTCCTTCACCGGCTTCCCCTTCTGCACCGGCATCCACCGTAACTTCCATGGTAACTGTCTCTGTTGATACGTCATAAGTAAAAAGTCCATCCTTATTCGCCCGGATGACCCGCTTCAGTTCCGTAACGTTGATATCCCGATAGTTGTCTTTACTTGCACAGAACTGGGCAATGAGCTGATTGGCATTTACAGAGATATAGTAAGCATAGGGATCCGTAATGGATACGGCATCACTTTCCGGTACACGAGAAGCCGCGGCATTCACATCAGCAAGTACCTCGTCGTGACGTTCCTGTAAGACTTCTACAATGGCTTCATTGGCAGCACGTATATTTTCATTGATCCTGCTGTTACTGGTAAGTGCTCCGGTATTTTCGGAGAGATTTCCGAAGACAAGTCCCGGAAGCATGACTATGAATAATACTGGAATTAAAAGTAGAGAAACAATTCCAGCCACCGCCTTTTTTAAGGTTTCCCGATTCTGGATTGCAGCACCAATAACGGCTCCAAAGGGACCGGCTGTGGCACCTTTTACAGCACCTGAAATAGAAGCTGCAGCTCTGCCTACCTGAACTGCTTCATTCAGACCGGTCTGGTGATCTGCCAATTAAATGCGATCCTTTCTTGGAGGAGTCGGGGGCAGTTTCTGGTCGATGGATTCATGGTAGGCAACTTTTCCACCGCCTGCATCATAAGGGGTTTTAGTTACGGTATCTTGTGCATACTGCTTGTACCATGTGGCACCGTCTACAGACTGCACAGTTTCATATGTACCCTGTGAGGGTGCCATATATTGGTCTGCATGATAGAGAGCAAACGCTCTGGAACCTGATTCGGTAGATTCCGTTCCGGTGATCCGTCCGCCTCCGATTTCCATATTGGAATAATTGGGTAAAGGGTGTGTGGAATCTACTTTCATGCCCATATAAGAAATATAAGCCTTTTCTGCATCTGCTCCTTTAATGGAACCGACCTGATTGTAGTTACCCTGTGCAATGCGGCTGATCACATTGTTGGCAAAGTCTCCACCTTTATTTAAAGAAGAATGATACATGACACTGCCGATGCTGGAATGTTCTGTGTAGCCAGTTGCAGTATTGACTGCGCTACGTTCCACCTGCCTTCCGACAGCTCCGGCCAGTCCGCCTGACAGGAAGCTTCCACCTACAGCAGCTGCACCTGGAGAAACAGGTGCCCGGTATCCGCCACCACCGCCATGTAAATGCATGGAACTTGCCAGGCTTCTTCCGGCGATTAAAAGCTCTGCCATCATGTTTCCGCCAGTGTTTCCTACATTGATGCCAAGGCTTGCCATGAAGGAATCGATCTTTTGGCTGACTTTTAAAAATGCGATTGCGCAGAGAAACCAGATGAATATATTACCGGTAACTGCTTCCTTTCCCTGGTTTGCCACTGCCTGTTCCACTTCTGCTTCCGTAAGTTCTGCCGCGAAGACCGGGAAGGAACAGAATAAGACCATGCAGGCAGTAAGTGTCAGCAATAATATAATTTTTTTCTTATGTTTCATGTGTTCCTCCTTTTGTTAGATAGATAATGGATTGGCCAGAAAAGTACCAACCATAGATGTAAACAGGCGCAGACACCAAGCATTCATCAGCAGTAGGAAAAATTGTCCACCAAGCATCCGACACCAACTCTTGAAAATATTACCGGTTGCCTGAGAAGAGCCCATTGCGAAAGCGACTGGGGCTGTATAAACAAGAACGCCGAGAAGAATGTAACGTTCTGCCGCTTCAAACAGTAGTTTGATGTAATTCCATGCCAGAATCAGTACCAGGATCAGTGCAGTAATCGCAACAGCTCCATTGGCACAGACACCGAGGATAACAGTGATAACGGAGTTAAAGTCTGCGAATTTTAGCGGAGGCAGATCTTCTGTCAGAATCCAGCTATATGGTGTTCCTGCAATGTCAAGTAAAAGATCTACGATATCTTTTGCATAGAAAGTAAGGAACAGGAAGATGAAAGAGCGCATGGATAATTTCAGTGGATCTTCTGCCTCAATTCCGGCACCAGCAAAGTAATTTTTAAATAACTGCCAGACCCAGTTCAGTAGGATCAGACCTATGGCCAGGGCCAGAAATACCTGATACATGCTCTCGGCTGCGGGGAAATATCTTAAAAAGGTATCCATGGAGCAACCCAGAGCACCTAAGACTGAAGTGGTAATAAGATCCAGAATGTTCATGACCTGCTCTGCAATCCATTCCACGATTCCATCTAAGATTCCCATTTAGGCACCTCCTTTCCTGGCTTAGCCATTCCATTTACCTCCGGCAAAGAACGGTGTGATGTAAGCCATGATGAAGCCAAGACCGTTTAAGATTGCCCAGGTGATGACGATACGTTTGAGCCATGCACGGGATTCGTCCACGGTTTTTCCCGATTTGGAAAAGTTCATCATTAAAAGAGCCACAGATGCCGTTACAACAGCAGCTATGGTAGAAATCAGGATGATCTGGTTGTAGACATCTTTCATGATTTCATTTGCTTTGTCCCACATGTTAGCTGCCAAGACCGGCTGAATATTGCATGCCAGAAGCGTGAGCAGCAGGGATGCTGTGTAAATAATCCGCATGTAGTCAGGACGACGCTTTTCATTCGGCGGGTTTTCTTTGACTGTATGTTTTCTCACGTAAGTTAAACCTCCTTCATATGAAAAGGGCAGTATGGAATATCCACCCTGCCCCGATGCTTATAGTTTCTTAGTGCCTCATGCCAGTTTATCCGGCAGCAAAAAAGCAGCCCGGTCAATACAGGCTGCCTGATGCAAATACAGTATAAAATTGTAAATCTAATTCACCTCCTGCAAGAAAAAACGCAGCCAGTACCAAAAGGGAGAGGCAATGACTCCGGTACCGCTGCGCAATTCCTGCATATAATTTTGACAATATCAATTTTAGCATGTTTATATTTACCTGTACATCGCAGAACCGTGCCAGTTTAGGTCGTGAAAGAGCCATAACTGTGCCATGACATCAAAAGTGCATTAATTCAACACCACTAGAGTTAGTGAAACTCTATCAGATACTGTATGGAAGAATCCTTGGCAAATATACTAAAAGTACGATTGTAACGCTGTAAGAATTAGTGTGATTAGGAGAAGATAATATGCAAGGGATAGGGAAAAGGATTCAAAAAAGCAGGGAAGCTGCCGGACTGAAGCAGGAACAGCTGGCAGAGATGGTTGATTTGAGCTGTAATTATTTAAGTGCCATAGAGCGGGATGTGAAGACACCAAGGTTGGATACTTTTGTAAGAATTATTAATGCATTGAATGTATCAGCAGATGAAATCCTGATGGATGTGCTGGAAGTAGGAACAAAAACGAGATGTACGCAATTGGAAGAAAAGATGAAACATTTGCCGGCAAAGGAGCGAAACAAGATTCTTCGTGTGTTGGAAGTGATGATTGAAGAAGCGGGAAAATAGTTTTGCGTATGGGCGTGGACCTTTTAAAAATTTTAAAGATGTAATATAGTGCGTGAATATTTATAATTCATGTGTTATATGATGAAATACATTTTCATATCTGCTATACTAACGCTGATAGAGTTAATTGACTAATTCTAAAGCGTGGAGGCAGTATGAAGAAAATTGGAATAATTATCACAGTATGCGTAGTAAGTCTGATGGCAGGCATTGGAATTGGAAAAGAAGTAGAAGGTCATAGGCAAAGCAGTGAGACTGAGCTCCAGGAAGAATATGTGCCGTGGGATCGAAAGACACCGAAACCAGTAAAGAGTAAACTTAAGGATCTGGATCATTGTTACTTGTGTGGGAATGATAACCGCAGTCTGATGGGGCTGTTTCGTAAATATGACGATCTTGGGATCATCTGTGTGAATAAATGGTATGTATTGGATATGAAGATACGGAATCATGATGATGCAGGTAATTTGACAGGCCCACAAGGACACATTAATACGACATATACTGGAACCGGAGAGGGAGGATGCTTTTTTCATGCAAGCCCGAATTCTGATAGGGGAATTTCAAAGGTAACCGTAAGTTACGGTGAGAATAGTACACTGGATATGAAATTTATCCGGAAACATCTTTGCCAGGACTGCCTGGATAAATTGATGGAAGTGATGGAGACTTACGGACCAGAGGATGAATCGTGGGAACCAAGAGATTTGTGCCTTGTGGATTTTAATACGCTGGAGCTGTATTCTCTGCAGGGCAATTATAGTTCATATTATGTGGGAGATTATTATGTGGAGATTGATGACAGCAAGGAAGAGGAACTGAAGGTTACGGCAGTTTATGCTCCGGTTTTGGAAGAGAATGGGAAAAAGAGGATTTTGGAATGATAACATGGTATAAAGATACATTAGTAGATGATATACATGAAACGAAAATTCAATTTTGCTTTTATAATAATTTAGGTATGAATAGTGAACAAGTTGAATTTATAAGGAAGCTTACAGAAAAGTATTTAAAAGAATATCCTGCAGTTGGTATAAGTAAAATTTGTGATTATTTTTCATGGGATTATGAAGAAACGTTTAGTGAATATAATTACACTCATAATGACCAGGGAGAATTATACAAAGATAGAAACGAAATTGCTCAGTATTGTGATGAGGATAAACTTATAGGATTCAATCACATAAGAATACACGATATGAAATTAGAAGATAGTATAACGATCCAAAAAGTAGAGGAATGTGCTGATAGATTCAATAATTTAGTTGATGATTATCAAAAGCTAAAAAAGCGTGCGAAAACGGTGGGGCTGCCTGTGCCTGAAATGAATAGGGTCCAAATGCAGCATGATATTGATTTATTGGAAAAACACGAGATTTATACCAAGAAGTTCAGCTCAGATTACTTTGATGTAGTATTAATTAGAATGTTAGAAGAGTCAATGTTTTTAAAGCGAATAGTAATTCATGAATTGGGACATGCAATAGCAAGTACATATGATGTTTCTGAGGATTCAGAAATATTGAAACTGTTTGAGAAATATAAAGATGGATTTGAAAACATAGATGAATTTATAGCAGAGTGTTTTATGGCAAGTGAGCTTACAAATAAAATATCACTTGCAAATAAAGTGAAAGAACGAATTATCATTTGCAAAAAAGTTAAATTTGCATAGAAACTGCCTGAAAGCAGATACTAACTCAAAAAGATTTTGAGGTGAGAAGATGGCAGTTGCGCATAAAGGCAGTATTTCAATGGGTCTTGTTTTGATTCCGATAGGAATGTATAAGGCTACGGTGGATAATGATATCCATTTCAATCAGCTTGATAAGGAAAGTAAGGCTCGGATTAAATATAAAAAGTATTGTTCCCATTGTGGGAAAGAAGTGACGCCAACTGATATTATCAAAGGTTATGAGTATGAGAAAGATAAATATGTAGTCATGACGGATGAAGACCTAGAGAAGATTAAGACCAAAAAGGATAAGACAATCCATATTCTTCAGTTCGCTAAGATGTCTGAGGTCAATATGATTTACTATGAAAAGGATTACTACGCAGTCCCAGATACCGGGGCGGAAAAAGCCTATGAGCTGCTTCGTCAGTCATTACTTTCCCAGAAAAAAGTAGCCATTGCGAAAACAGTGATTGGAACGAATGAAAAGCTTCTGGTATTATATCCGACTAAGGATGGAATTATTGTGAAAACGTTATTCTATTATGATGAGATTGCTGCAATACCGAAAACGATTCCTAAGATGAAGTTGGATGAAAATGAACTGAACATGGCGAAAATGTTGATTGAAAATATGACCAAACCGTTTGTGGCAGAAGAATATCAGGATGAATATCAGGCTCGCCTTAGAGAAGCAATTATGAAGAAAATCCAGGGACAGGAGATTGTGGCAGTTGATACGACTGGTCCATCTAATGTGATTGATCTGATGGAAGCACTGCAGAAAAGTCTGGAATTGTCGAAGCATTCGGATAAAGAAAGTCAGAAGCGGCTGACGGGGACAGCTTAATGGATTTATTTGAAAGCCGGTCTGCACAACCGATGTTGATCGCACAGCAAAGGGAAGCATTTGACGATCCAGAGTGGATTTATGAACTGAAGATGGATGGATTCCGGTGTCTCTGCTATGCGAAGGACGGTATGGTGGATTTGAGGAATAAACGGAATATGCAGGTGAATTCACGGTTTCCGGAATTGATGTCCATTTACAAAAATATCAAAAGAACCAGTATTCAGGATGGGGAAATCGTAGTATTAGTAAATGGGATGCCAGATTTTTACCGCCTGCAGAAACGCACTCTATTAACGGATCGGTTTAAAATAGAGTTGGAGGCTTCCAGATATCCAGCTTCTTTTGTGACTTTTGACTGTATTTATCATGATGGGAAGGAACTAATATGGAATCCATTGATGGAGCGCAAGGAAGTGCTGCAGGATTTGATTACAGAATCTCCCAGAATTGCAGTATCGCGTTTTGTGGAAACCAATGGCCGGGCATTGTATCAGGCAGCGGAACAAAAACTCCTGGAAGGTGTGGTCGCAAAGAAGAAGGATAGTCTCTATCTTATGGGGAAAAGGACAAAAGACTGGATCAAGTTTAAAAGGATGGCGGATGAGGAATTTGTAGTAACCGGGTATATTCAAAAAGCGCAGCACACATTTAGCCTGATTCTAGCTAAATATCGGGGAGATATACTGATATATAAAGGCCATGTGACCGCTGGAGTTACGAAAGATGTGGTTTCAATGCTGGAGATAACAGGAATCAATCCATTCCGGATGTTGCCAACGGGCAATGAAGCGGCAATTTGGGTAAAAACCAATAGAGTCTGTGTTGTAGAGTATATGCCGAATACTATGAATTCTCTGAGACAGCCGGTATTCAAAGGATTTCGGGATGACGTGTTTCCAGAGGAAGTACAGATTGAAAATTGAAGTTACAAAAGCTCCTCATAGGACAAGATTTGGTGTTCTTTTCGTGAGGAGTATAATTTAAAAATTTTTTTTGACGCCTGGATTTATGGTATAATGAGTGAAAAACGTAGGAGAAACAACATGACAATAGGAATTATTGAAGATGATATATTATTGAATCAGGCGTTGGATACTGCCTTGCAGAATGCAGGTTATCATACCATATGTGTATTTAATGGGAAAGAAGCTCTTACTCTGTTTGGAGATGGTGTGTCTCTTCTTCTGATGGACATCGGACTTCCGGAAGAAGATGGAATTAGTTTATATCAGAAGCTTAGAAAAAAATGGAAAATCCCAGTTATCTTTCTAACAGCCCGGGACGAGGAAAGGGATATGTTAGCCGCATTTGACGAAGGCGCAGACGATTATGTAGTAAAGCCCTTTTCTATGAAAGTGTTATTGAAGAGAATCGAAGCGGTGCTGAAGCGAAATAGTAAAAATCAGATTCTGTCATGTGGGGAGATTACCCTGGACCTTTTAGGAAAACAAGTCTTTATAAATGAACAAGAGATTACGCTGACGGTAAAAGAGTATCAGTTGTTGGAGTATCTGATGCTGAACCAGGGGCAGGTATTGACAAAAGAAAATATTCTGGAGCAGATTTGGGGACTGGATGGGCAGTTTGTGGTAGATAATGCAGTCAGTGTTACCATTAACCGGCTGAGAAAAAAGATAGAACCCGATGCAAAAATGCCGACATATATAAAAAATGTGTTTGGGCTTGGGTACCGAATAGGAGATAAATAGTATGTGTTTTCAAGTCATAATAGCGGTTTTTGCAGGGATTCTGCTTGGAATTACCGTTATGTATTGTATGCAGAGGAGACAAAGAGAAGAAGAATTAAGGAAGATTACAAAATTAACAGAAGATATTTTGAAAGGGCAGGAGATCAAAGCAGCAGCTTCAGGAGAAGAAACTTTGTATGCAAAGATTGAGCATCAGTTAGTGAGAATGCAGGAGTCAATGCAGGGAAGAAGAGATGCGGCGGAGAAAAGCCGTGATGAAATTCAGAAGTTGATTTCGGAGATTGCCCATCAGATGCGTACACCTCTAGCGAATATAGAAACATATATTGGATTTATGAGTGAGAATCTGACGGATGAAGAATCTTTAAGATATTTGTCAGCGATTGAAAATAGTGAAGCAAAATTATATTTCCTTGTAGAGAGTTTTATCAAGATGTCCCGATTGGAGCATCACATCATTCAGATTAAGAAAAAGGAAGAGGATATTCTGAAAACAATCCGAAACTCTCTTGGACAGATACAAAGCTGGGCAGAAGCGAAGGAGATTCAATTTGAGATTACATTTCCTAAGACAGCGGTTTGTAAGCATGATGCTAATTGGTTGGGGGAGGCAATTTATAATATTTTGGATAATGCAGTGAAGTATAGTGAAATAGGAGGTAAGGTTGAAGTTTCGATATCGGAGAATGAGATGTTTTTAAAGATTCAGGTAAGAGATTATGGAATCGGTATTGAATCGGGAGAGGAAAATCATATTTTTAAGAGATTCTATCGCGGAAAACGTGTCACAGTCCAGGAGGGATTTGGGATTGGCTTATATCTGACAAGGGAAATCGTGAATAGACATGGAGGGTTTTTGGTGGTAAAAAGAATGCAACCGGGATTAATGATGGAAATGAATCTTCCGCCTATTTGTTAGAAGTTTGTTAGATTTGTCCGGTATACTTGGCAGTGTGGGGAGAATTGCCAAATACAAGATAGGAGATACGTGTTTATGGAAATTGTGAAAGCCGTTGGCCTGAAAAAATATTATATTACTGATACATATGAAGTTCATGCATTAGACGGAGTAAGTCTTTCTGTGAAGGAGGGAGAATTTCTAGCAATTATCGGAACATCGGGAAGCGGAAAGACAACTCTTTTGAATCTGCTTGGGGGACTGGACATACCGACAGAAGGCGGGGTATGGATTCGGGGAAACAGCCTGAAAGACATGGAGGATGAAGAGAGAACTGTATTTCGCAGACGGAATATCGGTTTCATTTTCCAACAGTATAACTTAGTTCAAGTTCTTAGTGTATGTGAGAATATTATACTTCCGCTGCGGCTGGACGGAGCAGAGATAGATCAGGAGCTGCTGGATGAGGTGACTGCACTTTTGGGAATACGTGAGCAATTAGACCGATTACCACAGACGTTATCAGGCGGTCAGCAGCAGAGGGTGGCAATTGCCAGAGCACTTTTGGCAAAGCCTGCTATCCTGCTGGCAGATGAACCCACCGGCAGTTTGGATTCTGTTACCAGCATGGAAGTAATGGGACTTCTAAAAATCTGTGCAGAAAAATTTCATCAAACTGTGATTATTGTGACACATCAGGAAGAAGTAGCACAGATGGCAGATCGTATAATCAGGATAGAAGATGGAAGAATCTGTAAGGGTAGTCAAAACGAAAGTATCATGGATAAAAGTAATGCAGTCTGTGAGCAGGAGGTAAGTTATGACAGGTAATGGCTTTACTCCGAACAATAACAGACAGGTGATTCGAATGCTTTCCAAAGAGTTTGGCAGATTTAATAAGGGCAGAAACCGGATTCTCATGGGAGCAATTGTTTTATGCATTATTACGTTGACGATGGTATTTGGAATATCTTTTGGTAAGGTGCAGGCAGAATATATGAAAGCAGTAAGGGCGGCGGGAACGACAGCATCTGCCTGTATCGAAGATGCCGATGAGTCTCAGTATGAGAAGGTGTGTTCTCTTAGCTATGTGAAACAGGTGGGGCGTTGTGTGTCCGTAGGTACTGCAGCTTTTGAAGAGCAGCCTGTCTGCAGAATCCAGGTGTTGGATGATGTGGCCTGGGAGAAGATGATGCAACCTGCTTACACAGATATTTACGGACAGTATCCGAAGGAAAAGCAGGAGATTATGCTTTCGGTAAGAGCATTAAAAAGCATGGGAATCGATGATCCAGAGAAAGGAATGAAGGTTCGTCTTACAGTAACAATCGGACTGTTTCGAACAGAGCAGGAAGAATTCTGCCTTAGTGGATGGTATTCTGATTATGTGGATGACACATCTGGTTCGGCCATTGGTTATATTTCAGAAGCGAAACTGAAAGATTGGGGATATAGTATTCAGGAAAAAGCAGATTTATTGATTTGCCAGTCTGACAATATGGACTGGAGGGAGACAGAGGAACGGCTATATCAAGATGTGGCAGGAAAGACATCTGAACTGAAAATTACTGTATCCAACACTTATACCTATGATGCGGTAAATCGTCTGACAGGGAGTTATGGCATGGCGGCTCTTGGTGCGCTGGTGATACTGAGTGGTATGTTTTTCCTTGTTTATAATGTGATGCAGATTTCTATGACAGAGGATATTCGCCAAATGGGTCTGTTGAACACGATTGGGACGACAAGAAAACAAATACGGAAAATATATTTTGGGCAGATACGGAGAATTATGATTCCAGGGGTACTAGTGGGAGCATTTGCATCGGTATTCATTCTGGTGATCGTGATACCGAAAATATTGGGAAATCAGTATTTAAGTGGGTTTGGAGGTGCAAAAGAGTTCAGGGTATTCCGGTCAGAATTTCTGGTGGCTGCAGTGGTATTTACGATAACACTTACGATGGGAGCAGCGGCAGGCGTCATACATCATTTGGTAAATTTGTCCTGCATGGGAAGTATACATTATACCGGGCTGATCAAGAATAGGACAAGTAGGAAGAAAAAGTGGGGAGGATTCGGAAAAGAACAGACCCTGATAAGATGCAAAAAAAGAAATAGAACTGTAAATGGAGAATTATGGTATATGGCATGGCAGAATGTGACCAGATACAGGATTCGTTTCTTATTGACAATATTTTCTTTGTTTTTAGGTATGGAAGCTTGCTTAGGAGTTGTTGTTATCTCAAGAGGCAGTGATTATGTTCATGTGATAGAGAAGCGACCGGATTTTCTGATCGCTGGGGAATTCAGTGATTGGGGGCAAGAGGAAGGATATGGAAATGAATATAAGTCGAGAGATTTAGGGGAAGATCCGATGGAGACAGAAGGCGATAATTTCTGTCTGTTATATGGAAATGCATATGATGAGTTTTCACCTATTTCTTCGGATGTCAGGGAGCAATTATTAAGCCTTGAAGGAGTGGATGAAGAAAAGTCATATGTTATGGAAGGAGCCTATATGATTTCTACTATTTCTCAAAAAGGAATTCGTCCATTGGTAAGTAATTATTTTAATGTTGAGGAACAGGTGAAAGAAGGAGTCGGCTACAGTTATGATTATTCGATGGTTGAAGGAGTGGATGCGGATGTAATTCAGATATTGAGTGAGGAAGAAATCACCAGTCTGAGTCAGTATGTACAGGACAATCATTTATCGATAGATATGGAAGACCTGAAGAATGGTACTGGAGTGATGATTCTTCATGACCATCAATTATCGCCCAAGCAGGAGGAATTGGCAAAGGAAAGTATAGGAGAACCGATTTTTTTTACTAAGATGTTGTCAAAAGAAGCATGGATTTTATGGAATCAGTTGAGTTCAGAGGAATGGGACGCTATGGAGACAACAGAAATGTTTTCTGAAATTCAGTCAGAAACGTATACGCTATGTGGCTATCTGGATAATCGAGCAGAAGGTTTTCCGAATATACGCCAGACCTGGCACGGTTCAGAAGGACTGATTTATTATCTTATCAGTGAAAAAGGATTTGCGAAGCTGCCTACGGAGAAAAAGACCCTTTATATGGAACTTAATGTGGATCAAAAGAAGGAACCGCAGATTAAAACTGAGATTCAGAATATTTTATCTCAAGAGAATCGTAAGCGTGAGGAGATGACCGGCAACAAAGTGGATGGTGAGACCGGGGAGGCAGGAATCTTTTGTATCAGTAAGTCAGATTTGCTTGCAGAAGCAGCAAATTATATTCGGGGGAATCGTTTAATCCTTGGAAGTATAAGTGTCGTGTTGTTATTTGCGGGAGTGGCGAATTATTTTAATGTTATGGTTACGGAGATTATATCGAGAAAAAAAGAACTGGAAATTTTGGAAAGTATAGGGATGACCAAAAGGCAGAAACGAAAGTTATTGACAGTGGAAGGATTGTATTATTGTTTAGCCGTTGTGGCTTTGATGTTGACTGTGGGAAACGGGATTTTGTACTTGATTCGTTTTTATATGGAAGATAAGCTTTCGTATTTTGTCTTCACCTATCCAGTGGGGTGGTTAATTGTAGGGATAGGATGCCTGATTGGAATCTGCGCGATGATACCAAAGATGTTATATATTAAAAGGGATTTGAAAACTCCAAGACCCCAGTGTATAATGAACTCAGAAAGGTAATCAGATGCAAGATCTGATGCACTCAGTAAAATTTAATTTATTTCTATGTTAAGGCATAGCATCCATCAAACTTTCCTAGGGTTATCGTGGATGCTATTTCTTATTATGTCGGTTATCTAAGTAGGTCAAAGCCGCAACAAATATGGACCAATGAGTCGGTTTAAGTCTTGTAGATTTCAAGATATTAGGGTTTTATTCCTAATCGGAAGAATACAACTGGAAGAAGGGAAAAAAGGAGAGTGATTGTTTGATAACATAAGCAGAAAAATGATATACTTGAAATAAAAATTCAATTGAGCGGGTTGAATTTTTCAGATGAATAATATGTAGGTAAGATAAATAATTTAATAGTTTTGGAGAAACAGATAATGGATTGGATAGAATCAATTAAAACAATAAAGAAAGCACAAGAAAACAATCAGCTAATTGTTTTTGTGGGAGCAGGAGTTTCTAAAAACTCAAATGTTCCCACTTGGTGGGAATTGATAAAAATAATTGCAGACAAAATTGGTTATGATAGATGTGATTTTTGCAAAAAAAGAAAAGAAATTTGTCCAGAAACGGATTGTGAAGAACGTTATGCATTTACGCAGGATGAGTTCCTTCGGATTCCGGAATATTATTATCAGAAAGACACATCAGATAATAATACCGAGTATTATAATTTGATTCAAAATACGCTGAGCTCTGGCAAGATGTCAAACTCAATAGATGATGAAATTTTTAATCTTTTACCTCATCATATTATAACAACAAATTATGATTCACTTTTAGAAGATTCTGCGAATTTGAATGCACAGCTTTATACTGTTGTATCTCAGGATAGCGATTTGCTGTCAAAATCAAATGAGCGTTATATTATAAAAATGCATGGAGATTTAAAGGTACCAAACTCAATAGTTTTGAAAGAAAGTGATTACCTTGACTATGAGCAGAAACACACATTGATCAGTACTTTTATACGTTCGCTTCTTGTTAATCATACATTTGTGTTTTTAGGGTATTCTTTAAACGATTATAATTTGAATTTAATTATTGGTTGGATTAATTATTTTAGAAAATTTTATGGTGTGGCTGAAAGACCTTCTAATTTCTTGGTAAGTTCAGAAGCACCATCTGAATATGAGAGAGTGCGACTTGAAGATAAAAGTATTTTTGTGGTTGATTTGTCTTCATTGCCAGATAATTTAATGGAAAAAGTGTCTATACCTGTATCACTTACAAATCCAACAGGCCAAAAGCTCTTTTCGTTTCTAAGATGTATAACGGATTCGAAAATATTTCAACAATATATCCCACTATCTGAGATATTGATTGAAAAGTACCATGTGCTAGAATCATATAGAAAGGTTTCTTTTGAAGATTTAATTCAAGTTCAACCTTTAGGTCATACTACTTTTATGAGTACGGAACTAGTATTTTATGATAAGGAATGGTATGAGCAAATTGCTGCGCTTATTGTTAATAATGTACAGGGAATAATAGATACGTTCCAAAGAGCTGGAGTAACTGCAATCCACTTGTTTGAAGATGACTTAAGCCAAAGTATTCCTTTAATAACAGAAGAGGATACCAATTTTCAGTTATATCTTAATAATGATTACGTAGAACTATTAAAACAAGTACAAGCATGTTCAGACACAGATGAAAAAATATACTATTATCATTTGGTGGGCAATTGTGATGCTGAACTTGAAAAAATCATTGAGATGGAGGCTTTTACCATTGCATCAGATGATTATATTGCAATCCTCCTTCATAAAATGCGTGTTCGTGTGGCCACAATAACACTATTTAATAGACAAGATTCCAAAACTAAGGAATTGGAACAACTATTTAATACTGTTCCTATAAAATACCATAGTGCAATAAATTATCTAAAAAAGCTTTTTGAGTCATCTGCAAAAAATATGTTAAAAATGAGTGAATTAGTCGAAAAACAAGAAGAAAGATATAAGTATAACAGTAATACTTGGTATTCTGGACATAGTTATACATATATATGGGATATCCAGGCATATGCTTACGATTATTATTTTTTCTTTAAAAAGAATTTCTTGCCATTCGACTATTTTGCAGAACCTAAAAATTATTTAATTTATTATTTAAAAGCAATAATGTGTTCATATTCTCCAATTGCTGCTGTTGAACCAGATACTGTGTTTATTCCAACAGACCGTAGGCATTATCCGATTAACGAAATTGATTTTGATATGTTCATAAAATATATAACACCAAAATCATTAAAAGCACTACTAGAGAAGTATTCAGTCCAGTTTTTAGAAATTGAAAATGAAATTGATATTATTCAAAAGTATAAAAATTTGTGTGCCAGTTTTGTAAGATTTAAACATAGAAAATGGATAGAGTATCTGTATAATTTTCATATTATTGTATGTTTGGTAGAACTGGATAACAATAGTAAGAAAGTGCTTATGAATATATTTACAAATATGTTCACAGAAGTAGTAAAGGACAGTCCAGGAATAGCCTCAGATTTGTTTGAAGGCTTAAATTATCTTGTGAATACTATGAAGGTTGAATATGCAAATGAGATAAAAGGGAATTTACTTGATACTATACTTTTGGAAGAGGTTTATCCGGTAATCGAAGAAAGACATAGCACGATGCTTTCAAGAGTGATAAAGAATCTTTCTTTATATGCTAAAGATGAAACAAAAAATCGTCTTATTACAAATATTGAATTAATAGAAGATAAAAGCAAAAAAATAAGAAGAATTGTTTTATTTCGACATATTTTACCGATAGAGAAATATAAAGGTTTTTTAAATAGCAATCTTGAGTTAATTCGTACTGAATTTCTCTTTGATTTGCTTATAGAAAAAATACTTCCTTATAGTGATACAGTAATCAATAGATTTATTGATACTATAAAAAATGAGGATAAAAGGCGTAAAGAAAAGCCGGGAATGCGTACTTATCCTGATTGGCTTACGACGTCTATTGAAGAATGTATTATTTTAAAACTAATTGGTTTTAATGTTGATTTGACTTTATTGAAACCGTATGAACATTATTCGGAGTATTTACAGTTTATGCTAAATCCTAATGATTATGATTATTCACACATAGATACTAGCAATTATATGTGGCAAAATCTTATTTACTCCCCATTATATAAAGATTATTTTATATCTCATAAAGATGAGTTGCTTTCAGAGAATTTGAAAAATCTTTTTGACATGGGTGTAGAAACAAGGGATCAGCAAAAAATAGTATATGGTTTGTTATTGAATGATGATGAGCTAAGAGGTTTTGCATAAAATGAAGAACCCAATTAATTTTGACAGGGAGCGGACCAAGTGCCGACTCCCTGCTTTATTTAAAGATTCTGTTTAATAATCCGGGTAATGATTCCTACTGCCACATTCCGTTCTTCATCTATATGAGTTACGACAAAAGAGACGTTGTCCTTCTTTCCAACGGTACGACTGTCATAGCAGGAGTGGGCAATGGCGTTGACTCCAATAGAGAGCCGGACAAATACGGTACCTTTGTGAATGTCTTCTACAGTGCCGGCATATTTCCCTTGGACTTTACATTTCTTCATGTTTTCCTTACTGGTATTGCCTTCCACACTTTTTACATCTGCCCGGACGGTGACATGTTCCGGATCTTCTGTATTTACTTCCAGTATACGTACCAGGATATGGTCACCGACATGAAAGCGTTCCCTGGCGTCGCCGAGCCAGTCGAAAGAAAGGTCACGGGCCAAGATGGATGTTTCCACTCCAAATATTTCAGCACGTACCACTTTTTCAGCGACTGCAACGACTCTTGCTTGCACGACACGGTCTTCGTGTACCTTTGGGGTGCCGTTTGCATCTTTCTCCAGATAGAAAATCTGTCGTTTCTTCAGCATGGCTTCTTTACGGCTTGCTACAATGCTGCGCGTCTTTGCATCCAGTCCTTTTACAATAAAATCAATCTCACAGCCGAGCATATTGTTGAGAATCTTATTCTGGCGTAGGGACAGTTCCCCATAATCATGGGCATCATCCTGTACCAGATTGATCATCATTTCTGTGACTGGAATGACAGTCCGGAAATCTTTGTAGTAAATAATTGCGATTAGACTGCCGGTTTCCGTTTTTTCAATTCCGCCGAGCATACCAGTCAGGATCTTCCTGGTACGGTATGCGTTCTGGATTTCATGCCAGATCAGATCCGCCTTTGACTGGGCAGTTTCCAATACGGTATCGGAATCAAGAGTTAATACAGTAGTGTTGGTAATCATTTCGTTTGACATAAATGTTCTCCTTTCGTTTATGACATGATGGAATTTTTATCTAAAGGAACCATTTCAGACGAATTTTTCCAGTCATCTTTTAACAAATCTTTTGGAAGGTCATCATAATCTGGTTCCTGATAGACGGGGTCCTGAATTGGGAGGACCGGTTCTTTTGTCTTTTTTGATGGTGTATATGTACGCCGTTTCTGGGATTTTGCTTGTGGCTTTGGGAGGTAGTCATATTCTTTTGTCTGTCCATTTTCTCGCCATTTTGGAATATGTTCCGATGCTTTCTTTGTGACAAGCTTTTTGGCATCTGGATGAAGGGTATAATCATATTTTTCTACTTTCAAAACTTTTTGCCCGCGTAGAATGACCAAAGCGGTATCCAGTGGAAGACGGAGAATTTCATCCGGAGTTAAAAGTTTGCGTTTTCCAATGGATTGGGTTTTTCTGTATTCTGGAGAATAGTCGGATACCCGCCAAGTATTGAGCTGTTTGGCTTCAGAACTAACCCCTACCGTTACATCTCCGGATCTGGCACTGATGAATTCTGCAGTGACCTCATCTGTACACCCTAAAAATAATTGGGTATCACAATTCCCGATGATTTCCTGCCACTGGTTATATGGATAACGGTTCTGCATCTGGGGCAGGTTCTGAAAGATACAGGAAATGCTTAGTCCCCTTGATCGGCAGACGCTGATCTTTTTGTTCAGTTCCAGAATGGCACCTGTATTGGCAAGCTCGTCTGCCAGGATATGAACTGGGACCGGCAAACGCCCATTTTTACCATGCTTATCTGCAAATCGTACCAGTTTGATGAATACGAAAGTCATGAACAGGGATGACAGGAAGTCAAAGGCACTGTCCTGATCGGAAGTGATGCAGAAATATGCACATTTTTCTTTTCCCGGAAGTGTCAGGTCGATCTCATCATAAGATGTGATCTGTCGGATCAGTTTATTTTGAAAAACCTGCAGCCTGGCACCCAGACCGATGATCACGCCGGATCTTACCGTATCACTTGCCTGCTTATAGATGCAGTAAGGGACTTTTGCCGGATGGGATACGGGTAACAGGTCAAAAAGACTATTTAGTTCCTTTTCGGAACTCAACGTCAGTAATTTATAAACCTGACCGATATTCTTGGACTCTGGAGGGAATCCCTGTTCCACGTAAAGAACCAGGGCTTTTAAAAGGTTTAATTCCGCATTGTCCCAGAAATGATCTCCTTTGGCAGAACCGGTATTTTGAATGATGACATCCGAAAATACCTGGGCCATAGTTTCCTGACCGTCTATTTCCATCAGACAATTCCAGGCATCTGAGTTTTCTGGATTGACCAGATTGAAACACCGCACGGTATATCCTTCATTCTCCAGATATCTTGCCATACTTTCATATAATTCTGATTTAGGATCGGTTATGATCAGGCTTTCTCCACGGGAAACGCATTGAAAAATCATATTTCTTGCATAAGCCCTGGATTTCATGGAACCACTGGCACCATAAACTGCAACATTTCGGTTCATGCGTGTTTCATAAGGAAGGCAAACCGCTTTTCCATTTAGCTTGCCAAGAATTGTTCCCTTATTTTTCTTCACATGATCAGTTAGTTCCAGGACTTTGTGCATCTCATCCGGAGTCATGAATCCGGAAGTTCCATAGGTACCCTTGGTAGAGTAGTTTAGATTTCGCTCCTTATCGAAAATTTCGCCATTTCTGTCATATCCCATCCGCATCACTAAGAAGGTTAGAAGACCAAAGGCAAGTAGGCATAAAAAAATCCCATACAGGTTATATGGAAATCGTGTCAATGCCATAAGGCAGGCGTTTGGATGTAGGGATGCTGCCTGTGGGTAAGTACCATTGCCAGCAAAGTTTCCGGCAGCACTCCAGGTTTGGTAGTTATAAATAAATTGTGCCACATAGCCGCCAGCATAGAGTGTGCAGAGGCAGATTGGAAGCAGATAGATGAGCTTCCACCATTTACGGTTCATGTAAAAACCCCCTTCTGAATTTGTTAAGGTCAATACTGGAGAATTGAATGTCTGCTGTGAGGTATTCTTTGAGAACTGGTATCTGGAAATCAAAACAGATCAGGTTTCCGTTTAGGCCGTAAACATTCAGTCCGGTATTGAATCGATTGATTCGCTGCATGTCAAAATCATAAGCAAGAAGTGCAGGGTTTCCATCTTTGGTTACTGCATCATGCTCCAGTGGTATTTCTTCCTGACGAGCGTTCATATCCGATAGTAATAATTCGTTAAGCTGTTTTGTCATTGCCGGGTATGCTAATAGCTGCATCAATGTTTCCCCCTGAAGATCGTTGGGAAGATAATGGAAATGTTCAAACGATGTGTCCAGCATAAAGAGGCTTCGCTTGTAGCCACCAGTGCTGGTCAGCAGTTTGAAAGCAGTTTCCATATTGTCACCAAGCATAATTGCACGAATTTTCGGATGTCCGGAGTAAGGATATCCCTGCAGATAATGTTGCAGGAAAGCATTGAGGCGCACTTCAGTTTTATACTCCCACTTGAGGACTCCACTTCCGGTATTGTAGATGACGTAGATGCAATGGGGTGCCATCAGGATTCCCATACTCCGCGAATTTTTGATTTTTGTTGTTGCCGCCCCAAGTTCTTTAATCTCTCTGGAAGAATAAAATAAAGGAAGGCTTCGCATATGGATGGAAGCAGCTTCGCGTTCCTCAGAAAAAATATGTGGTTTTACATCCGGATAAAATGGGATTCCGGCATGGAGCAACGTCAGGTATGTTTGTGCCTTCTGATGAAGACGGATGCGGCGTGACGGTTCGCTTCGGATAACATTAGTCTCAGTATTTCCACTTAGATAGCAGTGGAAGCGGTCAGGATAGTAGGCGAGGAGCAGTTCCTTGGAACGTTTGGTCAGTCGGTATCCTCTGAGTTTATCCTTATAGTGAGTACGGATGAGCTTTTCAGCCTTCAGTTCGGTGATGATTTTTTCAGCATAAGAAGGACTTGTAAAAAGACGATTCAGTTGATCCGCAGGAAATTCCCCACAGATTCCGATAAGTTCCAGCAGCCTGAATTTCTGAGTGTCTGGTCTTAGCAAATAAGTATCACCTCAATTCATTTTTTACCGATGTTAGCCTGTACTTGGGTAAAATGGCTTTTGTCAGTTGGTAGAAAAAGCATGGAAATATAATGCTTCAATCCTCTTTTTACCTATGTCGGAAATAAGGGTAAGAAAATCAGGAAATTTCCGATATGGTTTCCAATAGTTCTTTATGTGATTTCACCCAATCCGGAAAGGCAGACTTCTCCATGATGTAGACAACTGTTGAATCTGCATTACCAAATTTTGTTGTATGATAGGAATCACAGTACAATCCGGTATCGTCCAGTAAAACGTAAGTTGCTATCGTATCCAGAATCTGCTTGAATTCCAGATTGTCATAGTCACGTACTCTTTGGCTGGAAAGAGTACGATCATAAATCTGGCTGAAGCAGACCACACAGTCTTTATACAGAGCCAAGTCGTGGCTTTTTACATATTCCTGCAGAGCATAATTCAAGGGCTCATGAAGAAATGCCATATTAGTGCGGACTTTTCTTTTGGGGAGAAGTCCTGGAAGGGTAATAGACAAAATCTCCTGTTCCTGTGAAATGGTGATTCCCTGTGCATCTGCAGCAAGTTCTAGATAACTGTTCTTGCCAGAGAAATCAGTGATATAGACCAGATTCCTGAGCTGGCAGGTGATACGTTCTGATCGTAAGGCAGCATCGGTGCTTAGTGCTTCATAATTTGCACCATATTTTTCAATGTCTGTAGTTTTCAAAGCAAAAAGGGTGTTTCTGAGCTTTTCTATCTCGCTTTCCACACCCTGTAATCTCTGAAATATGATTCTTGTATTTGTGTTCATGAAACCTCTTTCTTTTGGTAGTAGCTGACAGAGCCGTCAGGAGTGACCATGCAGTAGGCAACCACACCATCAATCGTAAGTTTTCCCGCTTGTTTTTCCGATTCAATGATGATGATTCGTAATGCTTCCCTTGGAGGAATACTTTCAAATACATGGTTCATCAACGCTTCCTGCCCATTAGCAACATAAATGATTTCATAGGTTTCGTCATGGGAAAAGAAATGTAATTTAACGGGAAAATCACCGCTGGTATGGTAGATGAGTGCCTTTTTAAAATCCAGAAGAACCCAGAAGGCAGCAATAGTTCCCATATCTGGTGAATTAGCAGACTCTTCAGTGTCACATAGTAAATGCTGTTCTTTATCATGGTAAATCCGCCCCTGTTTGGTCAAACTGGTGATGAGAGATTTGATAGAATTCCTGTTTTTATCAAAAAGCTGCAGCACCTGTTCATAATGCAAAGCGTGATATGTAGTGAGAATCCGAAGAAGGGCTGCCCCTTCGCCTTTATATATCTGTTCTCGTGTTTTCATATATGGTCTCCCTTCGTATTTGTAATTGTACGTATATCTATACGTACAGCCTGCGTATAGGATTCTGTGCGTATGGTGTACGTACAGATAGTGGCTTGCTGTCAGTACGGTTTTGGGTACAAAAAAAGCACCGGTCAGGGTGCTGATGAATAAGAAAACTATAAGCAATACTCATTTTAGCATGGGTAAATTTGCGTTACAATCGCAGAAGTGTGCCAATTATGTGACAGGGATATTG
>NZ_JBNPLX010000011.1:0-116538 GCF_050313695.1 Bariatricus sp. SGI.161 | reverse complement strand
TAGAAAAATGGCGCAGATAATATCTCTATTACCTACGCCATTTCTTATTACACTTTTCAATTCAAGTACTCTATTTGTCGGAAATATTTTCCTTCAATTTATTTCTGTACAATATTGATGATCTTCTTCGGAACATAGATCTCTTTTACAATGGTTCCTGTCAGCTTATCTGCCACTGCTGCTTTTCCGGCTGCAATTGCATCTTCTTTGGAAACATCTGCTGCCACAGAGATGACTGCTCTGGTCTTACCGTTGATCTGCACCGGAACTTCTATCTCATCATCTTTCATAGCTTCTTCATCGTAAGTTGGCCATCCGGCACTGAATACACTGCCTTCGTGTCCTAACTGTTCCCAGATCTCTTCTGCAATATGAGGTGCAAATGGGGACAGAAGAACTGCCATGGTAGACAATGTCTCCTTGTCAATTCCGCCTTCTTTCTTGGCAATCTCAATCAGCTTATTGTTATGCTCCATGAAACCAGAGATTGCTGTATTCAGGCTGAAGCTTTCCAGACGAGTGGTAATATCATATACCAGTCTGTGGCGTTCCTTAATCATCTCTTTGGTAGCTTTTACATCTGCTTCTTTACTGTCCATTACCAGATTCCACAGACGTTTTAAGAAACGGTTTACACCGTCAATTCCACGGTCATCCCACTCTGCATCTAACTCCGGTGGTCCTACGAACAGCTCGTACATTCTCAGAGAATCACATCCGTAATCTCTCACAAGATCATCCGGAGATACCACATTTCCTTTTGATTTGCTCATCTTAATACCATTCTTACCAGTGATCATACCCTGATTGAACAGTTTCTGGAATGGCTCATCAAAATCAATCACACCGATATCGTATAAGAACTTGGTATAGAAACGAGAATACAATAAGTGTAATACCGCATGTTCTACACCGCCGATATACATATCTACCGGAAGCATCTCATCTGCTTTTTCTCTGGATACCAGTTCTTTATCATTATGATTATCAACATAACGTAAGAAATACCAGGAAGATCCAGCCCACTGAGGCATGGTGTTGGTCTCACGTTTTGCAGGCTTGCCACACTGAGGACAGGTGCAATTCACCCACTCATCAATACCTGCAAGTGGTGACTCACCGGTTCCTGTCGGCTCATAGGATTCTACATCTGGCAGACGAAGTGGCAATTCTTCTTCCGGCACTGGTACACAGCCACAATCTGGACAATGTACGATCGGAATTGGCTCACCCCAGTAACGCTGACGAGAGAATACCCAGTCACGCAGCTTATAATTTACAGTTGCACGTCCAATACCGCGCTCCTCAATGATATGTGGTGCTTCTTTCTTCAGCACTGCAGATTCCATACCATTCCACTCACCGGAATTGATCATTGTTCCGTTCGCTTCGGTATAAGCTTCTGTCATATTTTCAATTTCTTTTCCATCTTTCGCAATAACCTGAATAATCGGAATGCCAAATTTCGTTGCGAATTCAAAGTCACGGTCATCGTGTGCAGGTACACACATGATTGCACCGGTACCATAATCGGCCAGTACATAATCAGACAGCCAGATTGGTGTCTTCTCACCGTTTAACGGATTGATTGCATAACTACCTGTGAATACACCCGTCTTCTCTTTATCCTGCATACGATCTACATTAGACTTCATAGATGCATCGTAGATGTATTTCTCAACAGCCTCTCTGGTCTCATCCGTAGCCAGGCTCTTAGCCAGTTCATGCTCTGGAGCAAGAACCATAAAGGTTGCACCATACAAGGTATCTGGTCTTGTTGTATATACCGTAATCTTTTCTTCTCTTCCTTCAACAGGGAAGTCTACTTCTGCACCGTAAGACTTGCCGATCCAGTCAGCCTGCATCTTCTTAACCTTCTCCGGCCAGTCAAGCTTATCCAGATCGTTTAACAGTCTGTCTGCATATTTAGTAATACGGAGCATCCACTGACGAAGATTCTTCTTCGTAACCTCAGTTCCACAGCGCTCACATTTTCCATTTACTACTTCCTCATTGGCAAGACCGGTCTTACAAGACGGGCACCAGTTGATTGGAAATTCCTTCTCATAAGCAAGCCCTTCTTTAAACATCTTTACAAAGATCCACTGCGTCCATTTATAAAAGTCAGGATCTGTTGTATTTACTTCACGATCCCAGTCATACAGTGCTGCAATCTCATTGATCTGACGCTTGATATTCTTAATATTCTCAGCGGTAGAAATTGCCGGATGTACTCCCATCTTAATGGCATAGTTCTCAGCAGGCAGTCCGAACGCGTCCCATCCCATCGGATGAATGATATAGTAACCCTGCTGCAATTTATATCTGCTCCATACATCAGAGATTACATATCCTCTCCAATGTCCAACATGAAGCCCATTTCCTGACGGATATGGGAACATATCCAGACAGTAATACTTCTCACGTTTTGTTCCATCTGCATTTTCTTTGACGTTAACAGGATCTTTTTCCCATCTTTCACGCCACTTTTTCTCAATTGCCTTATGATTATAAGGTACGTTTGACATCTTTCCATTCCTCCTATATTGATTACTTGGTGAGGTTCTTCACGAACCTAGTAAGCAATATACAACCTGCTGGCTTAGCGAGGTCCTTTCGAGCTTAGCAGCATGGTTGTCTCCTTACTTACTTGGTGAGGTTCTTCACGAACCTAGTAAGCAATATACAACCTGCTGGCTTAGCGAGGTCCTTTCGAGCTTAGCAGCATGGTTGTCTCCTTACTTACTTGGTGAGGTTCTTCACAAACCTGACAATAAAAAAGCCTTCACATCTCTCAAGAGACGAAAAGGCTTAGCTTCCGTGGTACCACTCTTCTTCATATGGAAGTAAAACTCCATATGCACTCATTCTTTTCTGTAACGGGAAATCCCGCTCCTGCCTATACTATTATGACTGCTTCGAACCGCCATATCATTCAACAGAAGAACTCCGAGGCGAGTTGGGAGATTACGCTTACTGTCTCGCACCATCCGACAGCTCTCTGTAAACGATAGGCTCTTAATACTCCTCATCAACGTTTCTATAATATATTAACTATTTGCCTAATTATTATATGAAGAATGTTAAAATAAGTCAAGCCCTTGTTTTACTTTCTATTATACAACAAACAAAACATTGTGCATCTTTCCATGAAAATGTATAATTTTAAGGTTGTTCCCTCTACATCTTTAGTGTATAATAGACATAAGTAAATCGTACTGAGGTGTTCAGTATAATATGATACATAAAGGAGAGATTTCCCATGGTAAATTTATTAACAGGTCCGAAAGGCAGCGGAAAAACACAACAAATGATTGAACAGGCTAACGCAAAAGCAAAAGAATGTAACGGCAATGTAGTATTTATCAAGAAAACTCACAGAGATACAGCAAGTGTTGCATTTGATATCCGTACAATTTGTATGGATGATTTTCCGACAATTACCAATACAGATGAATACATTGGATTTTTATATGGCATGTATAGTTCTAACCACGATATCGAATGTATATTTATTGATGGTATTCTAAAACATGCTGATATTTCTTTAGACAGCATGCCTGATTTTATTGAAAGACTGAAAAAGATTTCAAAGGAATGTGGCATCGAATTCTATGTAAGTATTAGTGCTGATAAATCTGATTTATCAGGAATTAATGCCGAAGGATGCACATTTTTGAACTAATATAACGATTTCAAAAGGAGAGGGCAGTCCAACCGGACTGCCCTTTATGGTACAAAAAGATGAGTGGTATCAAAGATGCAAAAAAGAAAAGAGCCAGACGCCAGAAGATGAAAAGACTTCGCATAATGTTGTGCATTCTTCTTTTTCTCTTTCTATGTATTCTACTGTTTTTGACAGTGCGTTCTTTTCATTCTGAAGAAAAAGAAGAAAAGGCAGAAACACCGCCACCTTCTGACAATATTGATACATCTAAAGTAGATGTACAGGAACTGGTTATTAACAGTACAAAACCTTCCGACTCTGAAGCACCGGTTTCTATTACCGTAAGTTCTATGGGTGACTGCACACTGGGAACGGATGTCAACTTCGCACAATCAACCAGCCTTCCCGCATATTACGATACCTATGGTCCCGATTATTTCTTCCAAAATGTACGATCCATACTGGAAGCCGATGATCTGTCAATTGTAAATATGGAAGGTACCCTTACCACTTCCGATCAACGCGCAGACAAGACTTATGCGTTTAAAGGCTCCCAGGATTACGTCAGAATTCTTACCGGCAGCTCTATAGAAGCCGCTAATCTGGCTAATAACCACAGTATGGATTATGGAGATCAAAGTTATACTGATACAATCAGTGCTTTAGATGATGCAGGCGTCGCAAGCTTTGGTTTTGATCACGTTAAAATCCTGGATATCAAAGGAATCAAAGTAGGTGTTACCGGTATCTACGAACTTGCAGAACATCTGGAAAAGAAACAGCAGGTAAAAGAGAATATAGCTGCATTAAAAGAAGCAGGCGCACAATTAATCATAATTAATTTCCACTGGGGAATGGAACGAGAATATCAGCCAAACGATACACAGAAGCAATTAGCACATCTGGCAATCGACGAAGGTGCCGATCTGGTAATCGGTCATCACCCTCATGTATTACAGGGTATCGAAAAGTATAAAGACAAATATATTGCTTACAGCCTGGGAAATTTCTGTTTCGGAGGGAACTCCAATCCAACAGACAAAGATACCATGATCTTTCAGCAGACATTTACCATTACAGAAAATGGGGTTGAAAAAGACGACAACATCAATATCATTCCATGTTCGCTTTCTTCCGCCAGCAGCTACAATGATTATCGTCCTACACCGCTAGACGAAGACGAAAAGCAACGAGTACTGAACAAAATCAAAGAATATAGTTCGAATCTGTGATGAACAAACTGACCAATAATCCATTCTTGAATTTCAACAACAAAAGTGTTAAGATGAAAGTACGCACTTGCATGGAGGTATGCTATGGATGAGACAAGTCAGAAAATCATTGACGCCACGATGTCTTTAATACGGGACAAGGGATATGTAGCTACAACTACCAAGGATATCGCAAAAACTGCAGGTGTCAATGAATGCACTCTGTTCCGTAAATTTAAAAGCAAAAAAGATATCGTTTTACATGGCGTGGCCCAGGAGAAATGGCGCGGAAATATTACTCCAGAGATCTTCCAGAATGTCACATGGGACTTGCAGCATGATCTGGAAATGTTCATGAATGCATATATGGAGAGGATGACACCCGATTTTGTGAATCTTTCCATTGGATTACGGGCACCACAGCTTTATGATGATACAGCCTCATTAATTATGAAAGTTCCACAGGCGTTCTTATCTTCTCTCGTAGATTATTTTAAAAAAATGGAAGAAAAAGGGAAATTACCACATCTGGATTTTGAATGCCTGGCGCTCACTATCTTTTCATCCACTTTTGGATATACTTTTTTACGCGCATCCTTTGATGATAAGTTGACGTCTATAGAGAAAAAAGCCTTTATTAAACAAAGCGTCGAAGTGTTTTGCCGGGGAATTCCGCAAATATAATGAATCAGGTACTATCGGATATTTATTTATCTGGCAGTACCTTAAATATTAATCTTTATGCAAGCAAGCACATGCATACAAAGGAGGTTGAAGCATGAAAATATCTGGTGCAAAATTATTTGTTAAAGCTTTAAAGGAAGAAAAGGTCGACGTACTGTTTGCCTATCCCGGAGGGCAGGCCATTGATCTGTTTCATGCCCTTTATGGCGAAACAGATATCAAAGTCATCCTGCCGCGGCATGAACAGGGATTAGTTCATGCCGCTGATGGTTATGCCCGTTCTACCGGAAAAGTTGGTGTCTGTCTTGTAACAAGCGGACCAGGTGCCGCCAATCTGGTAACCGGCATTGCGACTGCCAATTATGACAGTGTTCCAATGGTATGTTTTACAGGACAGGTGCCGACAAAACTAATCGGTAATGACTCTTTTCAGGAAGTAAATATTGTTGATATTACCAAAAGCATCAGCAAATACGCAGTTACTGTTAAAAGGAGAGAAAATCTGGCTGAAATTATAAAAAAAGCATTCTATATCGCCAAGACCGGGAAACCAGGAGTCGTGGTAGTTGACATTCCAAAAGATATTCAACAGGAATTGGGAAGCGATGATTACCCTTGCACAGTAGATACTCAGGACTGCAAGCCCAAAAACACCATTCCTTCCCTTCAGATTATCAAAGCCTTAGACATACTAGATCACTCCAAAAGGCCTGTTTTCTTAATCGGTGGTGGTGTAAATATAGCTCATGCAGGTACAGAAATGACAAAACTAATCCAACTGACCGGCATCCCTGCTGTCACGACCATCATGGGAAAAGGTGCCATACCATCCGACCATGAACTATACATTGGAAATATAGGCATTCACGGCAGTTATGCTGCAAATTCTGCAATCAGTCAGTGCGATGTACTATTTTCTATCGGGGCAAGATTTAACGACCGCATTACAGGAAAAACAGACGAATTCGCGCCAAATGCAAAAATCATCCGCGTTGACATAGATCCAATCTGCATTTCCAGAAATATTGAAGCAGATCTTTCTATCGTTGCTGACGCAAAAGATGTAATCTGCTCATTACTTGAGAAAGCCGGCCCTTTAAATATCAGAAGTTGGACAGAACAAATCAACACATGGAAAAAAGCACACCCTATCCATATATCCGGCGACGGTATGACACCTGAGTCGATTATCGGTCAGATCAACCAGATATTCAAAAATGCTATCATCGCAACAGATGTCGGACAACATCAATTATGGACGACTCAGTTTCTTGATCTCAATGAGCACAAACAACTTCTGACTTCTGGCGGTCTCGGAACTATGGGGTATGGTTTCCCGGCAGCACTTGGAGCCAAAATTGGAAACCCTGAAAAAGATGTGATCGTAATATCCGGGGATGGAAGTATACAGATGAATATTCAGGAATTAGCTACTGCTGTTGTAAATGAACTGCCGATTATTATCTGTATCTTCAACAACAGCTATCTGGGAAATGTAAGGCAATGGCAGGAGATGTTCTACCAAAAACACTATTCGCAGACCTGCCTTCGCCGCCGCAAAAGCTGTGCCGCTATCTGTAATACACCAACCCAAAACTGTCCGGAATATACTCCTGATTTTATACGTCTGGCAGAAAGCTATGGTGCAAAAGGAATCCGTGTCACAGAAGAATCGGAAATAGCAGATGCACTCACCGAAGCAAAGCAAAACCAGAAAGCACCAACAATCATTGAATTTATCATTGAACAAGAATTGAATGTACTGCCGATCGTCCCGCCAGGCAGACCGTTACAGCATATGATTTTAGAAGGCTCGCAAAAGAATGCATAATAAAAAGTGGAGGATTTCATCTTTCCTCCACTTATCGTTCCGTCAATCAGTTCAGTTCTTTATATATAAAACAGGAATTCATACAATAACGTGATCAAAGGCATGGTAATGATACAGAAAATGACAGACATTACATTAATTACGCTGGCATATTGCGCATCTTTATTATATATCTGGGCAAGCTGAGTTACCATAGCTGCCGAAGGTGCCGCTGTAGCAAGTAATACAACCATAAAGATATATTCTGCATCATTATGTAAGCCCAGGTGACCCAGGAATGCAAAGGACACTGTTGCAATCAACGGAAATACAATCAACCGCAGCAGACAGATCAGATAAGGACGTTTTTGTCTGAACACCCACAGAAGATTCACATCTCCAATGACCATACCAATGACCAGCATGCTGGCGGTACTCACCATATCGCCAAACCCACTGACACTACTGCCTATTACAACTGGAAGCCTGATTCCAGTGGCAAAAAATACGAATCCAAGGAATATGGCAATCAGATTCGGATTCAACAGAATCTTCTTATAATCTCTCTGCTGTTCCTGATTCACAACGCTTACTCCATGTGTCCAGACCAAAACAGCCTGAACCATGATAAATGCAGATGTATAGAATACCCATTCACTTCCCAGTACCGCCGATACCAGCGGAATGATCAGATAACCTGAATTCGTATAGATAATAGAAGCCTTTTCAATACTGTTAATATTTAAAGGCTTCTCAATGAGCTTTGTCACAGCAATCATCACAACATGCACAATAACTGAAAGAACCGTTGCCAGAAGCAGCCCATATACTTTGTCCTTTGTTAATTCAATTTGAAAGGAATTAAAGATTGCACATGGTGAACAGATATATACAACGATATTAGATATAATCTTACTGTCTTTCGTTTTAAATAGTCCTATCTTTACAATAATATATCCTACGACCATCGTTAAAAACATGGCCATAATCTGCTCTGCCAAAAGTATACTCAATTCCATTATTTCTCTTCCTTAATCTCCAGAGACATGACTGTGTTTGCTTCGTCCCCCTCTTTGTATTCCATGGTAATCTCCTGCCCGGTTTCACATCTGACAACATCAATATAATCAACAACTGATACGTCAAAGATATCATCAGAACCTTCCACCATGATATAATAGTGCGATGTTCCCTCTAACACTGCCTGTGCAATCTTTGTAATCTTACCTTTGATGGTTTTTACCTCTCTGGTATCTTCTTCAACCTGTTTCACCCCATTGCTCAGCAATAATTCCAGATAATTTTCTTCGCACTGGCTTACACTGTCGCCTATGGCAACAATCTGATATTTCTGAACATTTACCATAGCATACTTTTTCACAAGCCCCGCATCATCTTTTAAAGCAATAAAATATGTCGGTTCATCAGAAATATTCAACAACAGAGGAAATGTCGCAACATACCCCAGATTCTGTACCTGTCCTTCTGCGGAAGACATGGCAGAGGCTTCTGTCGCACCTTCTACTTTATAATATTTTGTCTCCATAGTACGCTGGTTCGAAAGCACAAAACCAACATTAGACTGATCTCCGTTTACAGATGTCACTCCAGTATACATCCACACATCATCATCCAGCGCCAGATAATTATATCCGTCTGTCGTTTCCAGACAGTCTTTCTGACTTAAAACGCTATTCAGGAAACCATGCTTCAATGTTCCATAATAATCAAACAACTGCACCAGAAGATCTGCAGAATATGCACGATCTACCCACTGTGGAACATCTTCAATATCATAAGTCTTGGTCTCTCCGGTAATGGCATTACATAATACTACTTTACCAACCGTTTCACCGCCAAAAAGTCCAATATTAAACTTCTTTACCGGTGCGATCCAATAAGGTACACCTTTGTCATCAATTTCAAAACTTAAGTCTCCATAGATATAGGTCGGATGTGCAAACCGCAGATGCCTGTAAATATTCCGATTCAGATGCTCGCTGGTCGTATACTTCATTCCCTCGTCAAGTTTCACAAGTTCCGTAGTCTGTGTTGCCATATTAATACGGATATAAGCCGGAATTCCATTCGAACGATTGGTAAACCATTTGATCAAATTCGCATATTTCAGCGGAGACACACGAACCGGATTATCCTGATAATTAATCTGGCTATAGATATCATCCACCTCAAACTGTGAGACCATATCTACCATACTTCCCATCTTACGGTCTCCCAGAATCTCTGCCGTATCTTTATCCAGAAGCGGAATCTTATCAAACGAAAGTTCTTCTACATCCTCCGTAAACTCTCCTTCTTCAACAGTCAACAATTTCTGATACTTTCTGGCATTTACAATCGGAGACGATAATAGAGAGCCGATCAGATAGATGATTCCGAGTCCAAGTATAATAATTCCAAAACCTTTCATCACTTTACTCTGCCGGAATTCACCTCTTCCGAGTCTTTTACGCATTGCATAACAGACCGCCAGCACAATAAATATCACAATTACAAAAAACCATGTGTCTGAAGAGTGGATATTGATTGCCGGCAATGAAATATAATAATATAAACCTGCCAGCAATACTACAATAATTGCAATTAAAAACTTCTTTTTTCCTTTCATACTACCTCCTGTTCTATACTCTAGAACTTTCTTTTCCATGCTGAAGCTGTAAATAACATTAAAAATGGAAAGATTTCCAAACGCCCTGCAAGCATATCAATGCAAAAAACCAGCTTGGATAATGGTGAAAATGCCGCAAAATTTCCTGCCGGCCCTACCCTTGAAATTCCAGGTCCGATATTATTCATTGTCGCTAACACAGAGCTGAATGTAGTCGCAAAATCCATATTATCAATAGAAATAAGCAGAACAGACCCTATCAAAAGAGCAGCGTATGACATCAAATAGACATTGACGCTTCGAAGAACTTCATGATCCACTTTTTTCCCATTGATTCTGATAATATTTACAGACTTAGGATGTGCCAGTTTCATAACCTCCTGTTTAATATTTTTCAATACCATCAGGAATCGCGAAACTTTCATTCCACCTCCGGTAGAAGATGCACAGGCTCCAACGATCATCAAAAACAAAAGTATACATTGAGAAAACATCGGCCACTCATTATAATCTGCTGTTGCATATCCTGTCGTTGTAATAATGGATGCCACCTGAAACACTGCATAGCGAAATGCTTTTAATGGATTGGGATACTGTCCGCTGATATTCAGTGTAATCGCCGCTGTCGAAAGAGATATAATCAGCAAATACGCCTTTAATTCTTCATTTTTGAAAACCATTTTGTATTCTCCGATCAACAGCAGAAAATACAAGTTAAAATTAATACCAAATAATATCATAAATGTAGTAATGACACCATCGATATATGCACTGTTAAAATATCCGACACTGGCTCCGTAATTGGCAAATCCTCCGGTACCTGCTGTTCCGAATGAAAAGATCAGGCTGTCAAAAAGTCCCATTCCACCAAAAATCAAAAGTATGATTTCTATAGATGTCAGTCCAAAGTACATTCCATAAAGAATTCTCGCTGTAGAAGTCATCTTGGGAACCAGTTTATCTTTCTCTGGCCCCGGAACCTCTGCACGCATCAGGTGCATGGTATTCTTCTTGTCCAGAGAAGTAAGCACCATAACGAATACCAGTACTCCCATACCGCCTACCCAATGAGTAAAGCTTCTCCAGAAAAGCATACATTTTGGTAACGCTTCTATGTCTTCAAGAATACTGGAACCTGTTGTCGTGAAACCGGATACCGTCTCAAAAAAAGCATCAACAAAATCAGGGATACAACCTGACAGACAAAACGGTAACGCCCCAAATAAAGACCATAAAATCCACGCACTGGCGACAATAACCATTCCTTCTTTTCCATAGATCATCCGATTCGTCGGGCTCTTTCTTCCAAACAGGAAATAAGCAACGAATAATATTACTGTGGGTATCAGAAAATACACTCCACAGAACTCCTGATAAATAAGGGATACAAAAGCCGGGAGTAGCAAAAGTACGCCTTCGACTCCCATCATCTTTCCCAATATGTATCGTATCATCTTTGTATTCATAATCTTTTCTCGTCTCCCTACGCCAAAATATCTTTCAAATCATTGATGATATGATCCTTCGTAATTACAATTACACTGTCGCCAACCTCCAGATGATCCTCTCCGTTTGGAATAATGATCCTTCTGTTTCGTCCAATACATGCAATCAGATTATTTGGCTTTGTCGGAAGATTTTTAAGCGGAACATTGGTCAGGCTACTTTCCTTTTTTATAATAAATTCCATTGCCTCTAAGCTACCATTTAATAACCGATATATAGTCTCAACATTGGCACTGCTATAAGAATTATTTCTTGCTCTTACATAACCGACAATTGCATCTGCTGCGGCACTTTTCGCCGAAATAATACTGTCAATTCCAAGACCTTCTACCATCTGCGCTCTGGAATCTTCATTCACTTTGGCAATAATCTTGCTGACTCCCTGCGTTTTAGCGAAAAGTGACATAATGATATTCTCTTCATCCATTCCTGTCAACGCAACAACTGCATCCGCATTTCCGATTCCTTCCTCCAGAAGCAGATCATGGTCTGCCGCATCTCCATGAATCACTGTAACACCTGGCAATGCCTCGCATAGATATTCACAAGTCTTTTCATTACGCTCCACAATCTTTACCTGCATACCTACCTGGAGAAGCTGTCTGGTAAGATAAAAGCAGACGTTACCGCCGCCACAGATCAAAACCTTCTTTATCTTTGCATTTCTTCGTCCTAATGCCTTAAAAAAAGCTTTCAAATCCTGATGTGCCGCTGCGATATGGAGTCTGTCACCTTGCTGCAATACAAAATCTCCATCAGGAATATAAATCTCACTCCCTCGCTTCACCGCGCACACCAATATTTTGATCTGAAACTTTCGATATATTTCAGCCAGTGACAATCCTGCTAACAGACTTTCTTCTCTCATAACATGCTCGATCAGTTCCACTCTTCCCTTCATAAAGGTCTCTACTTTACATGCCTCAGGGAGTAATAATACACGAGAAATCTCATTTGCTGCCGCAAGTTCCGGATTGACTGCCATACTCAGATGCAAATCTTCTTTTAAAATATCTATCTGGCGATAATACATCGGATTACGCACCCTCGCAATTGTATGTTTTGCACCTAGCCTCCTTGCAAGCAGGCAACTTAACATATTCATCTCATCCGTAGATGCACATGCAATAACCAGATCGGCATGTGGTACATCTGCTTCTTTCTGTATCTCAACATCAGCGCCATTCCCTGTAATACAGAAAACATCCATTTGATTCAACGATTCCCTTAACTTTCCGGCATTCTGATCAATCAAAACAATATCATAATCTTCTTCTGACAACTGTGCCGCTACTTTATGCCCGACTTTGCCATCACCAATTACTACTATCTTCATTTTCTATGATCCTCTATCTACTATTATTTTTTCATATAACAAGGAGATTATAGCACTTTTAATCTAAGAAAAAAAGCCCTTACGGGCTTTTCTTCTATGTGAAAAATCTCTATTCTTCTGCTGCTCTTTTTGCGATCTCAGCTTCCTGAACGTCAGATGGAGCCTGCTCATAACGTGCAAATTCATAAGAATATGTTCCTCTTCCTCCAGTCATAGAACGTAATACTGTACAATAACCAAATAATCCTGTCATAGGAATATCTGCAACGATCTCCTGGTAACCACCTGCAATTGGATTCATGCCAAGCACTCTTCCGCGGCGCTTATTCAGATCTCCCATAACATCTCCTGTATAATCATCCGGAACGATAACTTTAATAGAGGCAATTGGTTCCAACAGAACCGGTCCTGCTTCCATGAAACCTTTCTTGAATGCTTGAATCGTTGCAGTCTTAAATGCCATTTCAGAAGAATCTACCGGATGATAAGATCCATCATACAATACCGCTTTTACACCAACTACCGGATAACCAGCCAGAGGCCCTTTCAGAACAGACTCCTGCAGACCCTTTTCAACAGCCGGGAAGTAGTTCTTCGGTACAGCACCGCCAACAACCTCTTCTTCAAATACATATGGTGTCTCAAGATCACCGGATGGCTCGAATCTCATCTTAACATGACCATACTGTCCATGTCCGCCAGATTGCTTCTTATATTTGGTATCTACGTCTGATTTCTTCTTCAAAGTCTCACGGAAAGCAACTTTCGGAGTCTCCAGAGTAACTTCACATTTATATCTTTCTGCCAACTTGCTTACTGCTATTTCAAGATGCTGGTCGCCCATACCATAGAGCAATGTCTGACGGTTCTCACTGTCATTTACTACTTTCAAGGTTACATCTTCTGCCATCATCTTCTGCAATGCCTGAGATACTTTATCTTCATCTCCTTTATTCTTGGTTACATATTTCATATATGTATATGGCTTTGAATAATCTGTCTTACCATACAGAACCGGAGTTGTCTTAGTAGAAAGAGTGTCTCCTGTCTTTGTAGCCGTAAGTTTTGCAATTGCTCCGATATCACCGGCAAATAATTCACTTACTTCTACCGGCTTATTTCCAATCATTGTATATATCTTTCCTAATTTCTCATCCGTCTCTGAATCGGAATTGTAAAGTGTATCATCGCCTTTTAATACACCAGAGCAAACTTTAATGAATGAATATTTTCCAATGAATGGATCTACCATTGTCTTAAATACATATGCAGATTTTGCTTTTGCGAAATCATAATTTGCTTCATATATCTCATTTGTCTTGCGATTGATACCTGCACATTCTCTCCAATCAGGACTTGGGAAGAATCTGACAATATCAGATAAGAGATTTGCAACGCCCTGTGCCTGAATATTTGATCCCATTGCAACAGGAACGATACTGCCTTCCATAACCTCTGTACGCATCGCAGCACGAATCTCTTCTACAGAGAACTCATCTCCTGCAAAATAACGCTCCATATATTCATCACTGATTTCTGCAACTGCCTCTAACAATTTCTCACGATAAATTTCAAGGTTCGGTTTACAATAATCCGGAATCTCACATTCCTCTCGCTGTCCAATACCTGTATAACGTCTTCCTGCATTCTTAATAACATTGACATAACCAACTAATTTCTCATTCTCACGGATTGGCTGGAAATGAGGTGCGATTACTTTTCCGTATCTGTCAGTCAGATCCTGAACAACCTGACGGAAACTAGCATCGTCTACATCCATCTCCGTTACATATATCATACGTGGCAGGTTATACTTATCACACAATTCCCATGCTTTCTCCGTTCCTACTTCCACACCTGCCTTACCGGACACAACAATTACAGCTGCATCTGCCGCACTGACTGCTTCTTCAACTTCTCCCACAAAATCGAAGTATCCCGGTGTATCCAGTACATTAATCTTTGCTTTTTCCCACTCGATTGGTACTAAAGTTGTACTAATTGAAAATTCACGTCTCTGTTCTTCTTTATCAAAATCACTAATCGTATTACCATCTGTAACTTTTCCCATACGATTGGTAGCTCCTGATACATAAGCCATAGCCTCTACAAGGCTTGTCTTTCCGCATCCCCCATGTCCTAACAGGACAACGTTTCTAATCTCATCCGTTCTGTAAACCTTCATAATTAGCTGCCTCCTTATATTGGTAAAATCTCATGTATATATTGTACTAAAAAAAAGCTTCTATTACAACTCTTTTATACACAATTTACAACAAAGTATGCTTCTATGCTTTAAAGCGTTATAGTATTGACAAGTAATTGGGGACAGGGTAAAATGAATCGGGAACAGGGTAATTTTAATCTGGGACGGAGGAATTCTCATTTTCCCCCGTCCCCTCCCCCAAAGGAGGACTAACATGAAACATAAAATTGGTTTTGTCGGTCTGGGACTTATCGGTGGTTCTATCGCAAAAGCAATCCGGCAGTACTATCCTGAATATGAAATTGTCGCTTTTGATAAAAATAAGGAAACTTTGGCACTGGCAACCCAGGAATCTATTATTGATGTAGCTGCAACTACTATTGATGATAACTTCAATCATTGTAATTACATCTTTTTATGTACACCAGTATCTTTTAATACAGCCTATCTGAAGCAGTTAACCAATTATCTGCATGAAGATTGTATTCTTACGGATGTTGGCAGTGTAAAGTCGAGTATCCATAAGGAAGTAGAGGCTCTTGGCATTGAAGAATATTTTATCGGCGGCCATCCTATGGCTGGTTCTGAAAAAAGTGGTTTTATCAATTCTAAAGCTATGCTGATTGAAAATGCATATTATGTGCTGACTCCAACCAGGAAGGTATCGCAGGAAAAGATAGATGCCTATGTCAAGTTTGTTGAAAGTCTGCGTTCTATCCCGATTATACTGGATTATCAGGAACATGATTATGCGACCGGAACAATCAGTCATCTGCCACATATCATTGCTTCTACACTGGTCAATTTTGTCCGGGATACGGATACAGAAAATGAATTAATGAAGAATATTGCTGCCGGAGGATTTAAAGATATTACTCGAATTGCTTCTTCTTCACCGACTATGTGGCAGCATATCTGTTTAAAAAACAAAGAGAATATTTCTCATATTCTTGGAGAATATATACATTCACTTGAAAAAGCAAAAATGCTGATCGACCAGGAAGATGAACATGCACTGTACAATATGTTTGATTCATCCAGAAATTACCGTAATTCTATCCCGGATGTGTCTGCCGGTCCGATCAAGAAAACATTTGCTGTCTATTGTGATATTATTGATGAAGCAGGCGGAATCGCTGCCATTGCTACAATTCTTGCATCCAACAATCTGAACATCAAGAATATTGGAATCGTAAATAACAGAGAATTTGAAGAAGGGGTTCTGCGTATAGAATTCTACGACGAAGGTTCTTCCAAAAAAGCCGCAGAATTATTGCAGAAATTCAGGTATATTGTTTATGAGCGTTAAAAAGATTAATCCAACTACCAATTTAAAAGGAAAAATTCATATACCGGGAGATAAGTCTATCTCTCATCGTTCCGTTATGTTTGGTTCTATCGCCCTTGGCACTACGGAAATCACCCATTTTCTAAATGGCGCAGATTGTCTATCTACCATTGACTGTTTTCGAAAACTTGGCGTCGATATCGAACAACGCCCAGATTGTATTCTGGTTCACGGAAAAGGACTGCATGGTCTGTCAGCTCCCGCTGATATATTAAATGTAGGGAACAGCGGAACAACCACTCGTTTAATGTCCGGCATTCTGGCTGGGCAAGACTTTACTTCTGTGATGTCTGGCGATGATTCTCTGAATTCTCGTCCCATGGGCAGAATCATGAAACCATTGAACAGTATGGGAGCTCATATTACCAGTATTCACGGAAATAATTGTGCTCCTTTAAAAATAGAGCCGGGCAATCTGCATGGTATTGACTATCAATCACCCGTTGCATCTGCACAGGTTAAGTCTGCCGTCCTTCTGGCAGGACTTTACGCAGACGGTACCACTTCTGTTACCGAACCTGCTTTGTCTCGTAATCATACAGAACTCATGTTAAAGAGTTTTGGCGCAGACATTTCTTCCATTCAACATACCGACGGAACTGCCACTGCACATATTGCTCCATGCAAAGAATTATATGCACAAAAAATACAAGTCCCTGGAGACATCTCTTCTGCAGCATATTTTATCGCAGCCGCACTTTTAGTCCCAGGCTCAGAACTTCTGATCCAAAATGTAGGCATTAATCCGACCCGTGCCGGCATTTTAGAAGTATGCCAGAACATGGGGGCTGACATTACTTATCTGAATCAGAAAAATGCCGGTGGTGAACCAACTGCTGACCTTTTAGTCAAATACAGTCATCTCCACGGAACCACTATTAAAGGCAGCATGATTCCCACACTAATTGATGAAATTCCAATGATTGCCGTAATGGCTGCACATGCCGAAGGTACTACAGTGATTAAGGATGCTGCTGAATTGAAAGTAAAAGAAACCAATCGGATTGATACCGTCACAGAAGGACTAAAAGCCATGGGCGCTGAGATAACTCCAACCGATGACGGCATGATCATTGAAGGCGGAACATCTCTTACCGGTGCCCACATCCAAAGCTATCTCGATCATCGAATCGCCATGGCATTTGCAATTGCAGGCCTTACCGCACAAGGAGAGACAATCATTGAAAACAGCCAGTGTGTAGATGTATCATATCCCGAATTCTTTACAACACTGGAATCTCTCCAATAGGAATTTAGATTAGTTAGTTGGTAATTGGAAGGTGTACGGCGAGAGGACGGATGGGATGGTTGCCATTGCGGAGTCCTTCGCTAAGAATCCATAACAGGAAAAGAAGCAGATATTTTGTGACCAGGCTGATTCACCCCGAAATCCTGATGATTTCGAGGCTCAGCAGCCTTCTCAGATTTGGCTTGAGGCCAAATCATCGCACAAAATATCTGCTTCTTTTCCCATAACGGATTCTATCGCTTGTCCAACGAATGGCAGCCATCCCATCCATCTTCTCGCCTGACATCACCCAAATCCGCAACTTCCTCATCCGGGAGAATTCCTGCGCGTTATGCAGAGGGAAAGATCATAACAAAGATATGTCAAAAAATTGGCAGAATAACTAACTGATTCTTCCATTGAAATAATGATAAATAGTATAAAACATCGCTCCCCATTGCGCTTCGCGCTAGGAATTTCTCCAGATGAGTTCGTTCAGTAATTGGGAATGTCAGGCGCGAGGAAGCTTGGTAGGTTGGTTGCTATCCGTCTATCCAAGCGTTAGAATCCGTTGCAGAAAAAAGAGCCGCCATTTCGTGTGAGAATTTGACCTCAAGTCAAATTCGAAAGGACTGCTGAATCGAGAAATTACCCAAATTTCTCGGTGAATCAGTCCGGTCACGAAATTGCAGCTCTTGTTTCTGTTATGGATTCTCAGCGAAGGATACCGGATAGCAACCAGCCTACCAAGCTCCCTTGCGCCGTACACTTCTCAATCACCAACGAACTCATCTAAATTCCCATCAATAATATTGTACATGTACATTTTTCCCTAGATGTTCTACGCATTCTTTTAACTGTTCCACCAGATTCATCCTGACGCTCAGATTGAAAGGCAGATTGGAATTCTGATGCGCCACATTCATGGCTTTTCCTACGAACAGATTAAGTTCTGTACATTCTTCGATAATATATTTTGCCAGTTTTGCCGCTCCATTATCTGCATCGAGTTCTTCGAAGAATAATTCGTCAAATGCATCCTGTTCGTATCGTTTTAATAATCCCAAGGCTTTCCCTATCGTAAGCACACCTTCCGTTACAAGGTCAAGACCTTCTATCGTTGCTGTTGGCGGAACTGTTGGATCTGCATAATTTAACGAGGTTATAATCTCTTTTTTCAGTACTCTGGCTATGATATTCGCACTGGTACCTCCGCAGACAATCTTTTTACCTTCCTGTGCCATAAAATCACGCACCACACGCTCATCGTCTTCTTTATGTGTAGGTGGTCCGGTAAAGATGTTAATAATCCGGCGTTCGATGACCCTTGCAACTGCAACGGTTGTATCGTCCCCTGGTTTCTGCCCATACAGATCATCACATGCCTGACTTAGCATGGCGGCAAGGCGTGAAGCTGACAATGTCTGCTTTGTACATTTCAGCGTATATTCCGCCATATTTTCCCAGGTCCATCCAAAATTCAGTAATTCCCCGACTCCTGCATAGATAACACCATCACTCATGAGTACAAAACAGTCTTTTAGCTGCACTTGAAAACGATACTCTCGAATGGTCTTTCCTTCTATCACTCTTTCTTTATAAGGATAATTTACAATCTTTCCATCTCTTACAAATACACACAGCGGGTTATCATATTCTACCAGATATGCTTCTCCATTGTGGAAAATCTGCAAAATACTAAAGGTTGCATATGCTACTTCTCTGACTTTACAGACTGGTAAGGTCTTAGCAATGGTATCGACACATGCATCAATAGAAGCACCTTCCAAAAACATTGTCCCAAGGATCTTGGAAGTCAGAGTCGCAAGGATGTTCGCTTTTACACCGCTACCCATTCCATCTGCAAGAATCACGATTTCTGAATCTTCTGTCGACAACACTTCCACCTTGTCTCCACATAGTTCTTCGTGGTGTTTATTCAGACTTTTCCAAGATATATCTACACTTACACTCATCTTACTCTTCCTCTTCAAACAGAATTGAATCTCTCAGTTTTGACAAGGTCACTTTCGTCTCAGCAGTAGTCTCACCCAAAAGGCCGGCAATCTCCTGCGCCACCATCATCTGTTTATCAATAACTTTCTGTGCCATCTCTACTGTTTCCATTTTCAGGTTATAATGCTGTATTTTTGCTTTTTCTTCCCTGGTAATATCCTGATATGTCACAAGTACAGATTCCAGACTATTAATATAAATAATCGTCTCAACGACCATTAATTGCACAGACTCCAAATTGATTTTCTTGCGGATGATCTGTTGTTTTGTTCGCAATACTTCCTCAATATCCTGTGCATCAACAAATTCAAAAATGTATCGTTCCAAGGCTTCTTCTCTTGAAACCCCCAGCATCTCCTGTGCTTTTTTATTACATTCACGTATTCTGAGATCTTTATCCACAATCATAATCATATTCGGCGTTACATCCATAACTACATTGGACATAGATTCTGCCTGGGCAACCGCATATGGCAGACACATGCCGATTTCTGCTTTTTTCTGATATACTGCCACAGCTTTTGCACGACATGTCGGGTATCCACATGCCCCACAATTCAGTTCATCTTCTTTGGTATATTTTCCCATAGCATGAAGAACTTCTTTCATCTCCTGGTCCGAAGGCTTTTGATCTTCTACATGGCGATCCTTGAATATCTTATGCATATCTATCGCACTTCCATCGATTTCTGTTGCTTCTTCTCGATATGCCACCTGGTCTTCCACATCCATCTTGGCACGAATCAACGATTGATTCCATTTGTCAGAAGCAGGTCCTTTGACACACCCACCTTCACAGACATTCACTTCGAAAAAGCTATGCTGAATGTCACCTTTTTTCAATTCATCAAAAAGTTCCATGCAAGCTTTCAACCCATCAATATGTATTTTATAATAATTATCTTCTATCGAACTTGCCCGGACCGATTGAATAATACCGCCGCTGATTGGATAGAGCTGATTAACTTTGGGATTTGGATTGCCCATAGGTTTATTCTCACACTGATGTACATCTATTCCTTCTGCTTTCCACCACTTTACGATTTCTTCAAATGTCAGGATCGCGTCAATTGCTCCGCGAACACGCTCATCCCCTATAGCTTCTTCTTTCTTTGCAATACAAGGTCCTAAAAAGACAACTTTCACATCCTCACCATAGATATGCTTGATCAACCTTCCATGTGCAATCATTGGAGAAACTACCGGAGCCATCATCGGCACAAGCTCTGGATAATACTTTTCAATCAAATCATTGACACTGGGACAGCAAGTTGTAATGATATTCGTCATCTCCCCTGCTTTTAACAATTTCCAATATTCTCTGGTCACCAGTGCAGCTCCTTCTGCCGTCTCTCGCACTTCATAAAATCCTAATCTTTGCAACGCATCAACGATTTGTCCCGGTTTATCATATTCAAGGACTCCAAGATAGGACGGAGCAATAGATATGATCGTCTTCATCCCTTGGCGAAGATATCCTTTGACACGCTCCATGTCACTGGCAAATGTCTTCGCATTTTGTGGACATACCTCCAGACAATGTCCACAATTAATACAATGGTTCTTCATGATATGTGCCTGTTCATTCTCTACTGAGATTGCTTTTACTTCACAGTAGCGCACACACTTGTAACAATGTTTACAACTTGCATCTTTAAAATCAATTACCCGCACGTTTCAGCCTCCTTCAGTATCACCTCATGAAAGAAATCTTCTGCATCTTCTGGCTTTACATGATAGATTCTGTCTTTAATCTTGATACTGACCCCCTTAGAACATGCTCCCATACAGAACGAGCCGCTCAATTCAATATCAACCTTTTTCTCATATTCCTTGACCAGACTGGTCAGCGTCTCAATTACATCTCTTGATCCACGCACATGGCAAGAACTTCCAATACATATCAGAACCTTCATAATTACCTCCTTTCACTTCGACCACTCCGTGCTCTCAGTGTTCGTTGCTTCTGCACATCTACGCTCCGAACGCCACTTCGACCACTCCGTGCTCTCAGTGTTCGTTGCTTCTGCACATCTACGCTCCGAACGCCACTTCGACCACTCCGTGCTCTCAGTGTTCGTTGCACTCACATGCTTCCGCGAGAAAAGCCATGCACTTGCGAGCAGTCGCATGGCTTTCTGCACGGAAGCGCGTTCGTCGCTATGCGTTCATTATATCATTTTTGGGGGGAAAATGGAATTGTCGGGGAGTATTTGCTTTGATTTCATTTTTATTCTTTTATGTATATATAGAAAAAGAGATTTGGCACCAAATCATAGTGCCAAATCTCTCTAATTATTTTATAAATTCTATTTAATTAATACTTCTCTTTACATAACTTGTATGTAAGGTCTCATGCGCTTTATGGCTTCCTGGCTCTCCAAGATACTCTTCATAAAGCTTCTTAATTGCCGGATTCTCGTGTGACTTACGAATCGGTTTTGCAGCATCGTTCTTATACAATACGCTTGCACGGATACCGCGTACATCAGTAAAGTTGCGTACCTCACCAGATACCTGCGGCTGTCCGCCTCCGTTAACACATCCGCCAGGGCATCCCATGATCTCAATGAACTGGTAATCTGCTTCACCGGATTTTACTTTATTCAGAAGTTCTCTTGCATTGCCAAGGCCGGATGCAACTGCAACTTTCACATCCATGCCTGCCACATTATAAGAAGCTTCTTTGATACCCTGTGTTCCACGAACATCTGTAAATTCAAGATTTGCCAGTTCTTCTCCAGTCAGAACTTCAACCGCTGTACGAAGAGCAGCCTCCATAACACCACCAGTTGCACCAAAGATAACACCTGCACCTGTAGACTCTCCCATCGGATCATCGAAATCCTCATCCGGAAGTGCGGTAAAGTCAATACCACAGCGTTTGATCAGTCTTGCAAGCTCTCTTGTAGTAATCGCGATATCTACATCAGGTACCCCTGCTGCATTCTGATCATCTCTTCCGATCTCAAATTTCTTAGCAGTACATGGCATAACACTGACAGATACAATCTTCTTAGGATCAATTCCTTCTTTTTCAGCGAAATAGGTCTTCAGCATTGCACCAAACATCTGCTGTGGTGATTTACAGCTTGACAGATTCTCTGTCATATCCGGGAAGTAATGCTCACAGTATTTGATCCATCCTGGAGAACAAGAGGTAATCATCGGAAGAACGCCGCCATTCTTGATACGATCAAGCAGTTCTGTTGCCTCTTCCATAATTGTAAGGTCTGCTGCCCAGTCTGTATCGAATACTTTATCAAATCCAATTCTGCGCAGAGCTGCTGCCATCTTACCTTCTACATCAGTTCCCATTGGATATCCGAATTCTTCACCAAGACCTGCACGAACAGATGGTGCTGTCTGAACAACTACATATTTTTCCGGATCTGCAATCGCATCAATGATCTGCTTCGTGTAATCTTTCTCATATAATGCACCTGTTGGACAGACAGCAATACACTGACCACAGGATACACAACTGGTCTCACCCAGCCCCATGCCAAATGGAGAGCCGATCATAGTAGCAAATCCTCGATTATTAGTACCGATTACGCCAATTCCCTGTACTTTCTCACATGTTGCAACACACCGACGGCATAAGATACATTTATTATTATCACGAACCATATGTGCTGCGGAATCATCCAGTTCATAATGATTCATAGCACCTTTGTAATAATCTTCATCATCTACGCCATATTCACGGCATAACTGCTGCAGTTCACAGTTACCGCTTCTGACACAAGACAGACATTTTTTCTCATGGTTAGAAAGTAAAAGCTGTAATGTCTTCTTTCTGGATTCGATCAGTTTCGGAGTATTCGTATATACTTCCATTCCTTCATTGATCGGATATACACAGGCTGCCACCAGGTTTCTGGCGCCTTTTACTTCAACCACACACATACGGCATGCGCCGATTTCATTAATTTCTTTTAAATAGCACAAGGTAGGTATTTTAATTCCTGCAAGATGTGCTGCTTCAAGGATAGTAGAACCTGCAGGAGCTGATACATCAAGGCCATTAATTTTAAGATTAATATTTTCCATATTCTCCATCCTCCATTACTCTTTATAAATAGCACCGAAACGACATTTTTCCATACAAGCTCCACATTTTACACACTTATCTGGATTGATGACATGTGGTTCTCTTACTGTACCGGAAATAGCATCATTCGGACAGGTTCTTGCACACAAAGTACATCCCTTACATTTATCTGCGTCAATCTTATATGTAAGAAGTGCTTTACAAACGCCTGCCGGACATTTCTTATCTACAATATGTGCAACATATTCATCTCTAAAGTAACGTAAGGTTGAAAGTACCGGGTTCGGAGCTGTCTGACCGAGAGCACACAGTGAATTTGACTTCAGATGTGCTGCCAGCTCTTCCAGCTTATCCAGATCTTCCATAGTTCCCTGACCATTGGTAATCTTCTCTAGAATCTCTAACATACGTCTGGTTCCGATACGGCATGGAGCACATTTTCCGCAAGATTCATCTACTGTGAATTCCAAGAAGAATTTTGCGATATCAACCATACAGGTATCTTCATCCATTACGATCAATCCACCAGATCCCATCATTGATCCGATTGCAATCAGGTTATCATAATCGATTGGAACATCGAAGTGTTCTGCCGGAATACATCCGCCGGAAGGTCCTCCGGTCTGTGCTGCTTTGAACTTCTTACCGTTTGGAATACCTCCGCCGATTTCTTCTACGATCTCGCGAAGTGTTGTTCCCATTGGAATCTCAACAAGACCTGTATTTTTAACTTTTCCACCAAGAGCAAATACTTTGGTTCCTTTAGATTTCTCTGTTCCCATGGATGCAAACCAATCCGCACCATTTAAAATGATCTGAGGAATGTTTGCCAGAGTCTCAACATTGTTCAAAATTGTCGGTTTCTGGAACAGACCCTTTAATGCAGGGAATGGCGGACGCGGACGAGGTTCTCCTCGATTACCTTCAATAGAAGTCATAAGCGCTGTCTCTTCTCCACACACGAATGCTCCTGCACCAAGACGAAGCTCAATATCAAAATCAAATCCTGTATCAAAAATATTTTTTCCTAACAGGCCATATTCTCTTGCCTGTTTAATTGCGATATTTAGACGCTCAACTGCGATCGGATACTCAGCACGTACATAGATATATCCCTGAGATGCTCCGATTGCATAGCCGGCAATTGCCATTGCCTCTAATACTACATGCGGATCTCCTTCCAGAACGGAACGATCCATAAATGCACCCGGGTCTCCTTCGTCAGCATTACAACAGACATACTTCTGATCTGCAGCATTTGCAGCAGCAAATTTCCATTTCAATCCAGTCGGGAATCCTGCTCCGCCACGTCCGCGAAGTCCGCTGTCCAGAATGATCTGGATAACCTCTTCCGGTTTCATCGTTGTAAGGACTGTACCAAGAGCTTCATATCCACGGGTTCCAATATATTCTTCAATATTTTCCGGATTAATAACACCACAGTTACGAAGTGCAACTCTGTGTTGCTTCTTATAGAACTGTGTTTCCTGCAGTGGAAGAATCTCTTCACTGCTCTTTACTGTCTCATCATAAAGAAGACGTTTTACAACTCTTCCTTTTAAGAGGTGCTCGGATACAATTTCCGGAATATCTTCTTCCTTTACCATTGCATAAAAAGAGCCTTCCGGATATACAATCATAATTGGACCTAATGCACACAAACCGAAACAACCTGTCTTAACAACACCAACTTCATTCTCTAATCCGTTTTTCTTAATCTCTTCTACAAGTCTTTCTCTGATCTTCTGGCTGCCTGAGGAAGTACATCCTGTTCCACCACATACCAAAACGTGCGAACGATACATAGACCTATACCTCCTTTACTTATAATTGCTGCGCCCCTAATGTGTATTTTGTAACGACCTGTCCCTTCTTCAGATGAAGTTCAAATACCTCCATCGCTTTCTCAGGATTCATCTTCACATAAGTTACTTTTTCTTTTCCTGGTTCCAATACTTCAACAATTGGCTCATACTGGCATAATCCAATACATCCTGTTGGAGTCACACTAATCTTATCCGTCAAATATTCCTTCTGCACTGCATCTGATAGAGCCGTAAGCACCGGTCTTGCACCACTTGCAATTCCACAAGTCGCCATACCAACAACGACTCTGGTCTGTGTCTCACTTTCAGAGCGGACACCGACTTTTCCTTGATTTTTTTCTCTTATTGCTTTTAATTCTTCCAGAGATTTCATACCTTTCCTCCCTTTACGTCATAATGTTTTCCCGTCATCCACTTCTGCCTTATTCGTATCCAGATATTCCCGAATAAACTGAGACACTTCAGCATCTTTGAACGACAAGCCGCCTAATATATTCTTCATTTCCTTTGTATCAAGCACAAATCCTTTACCGTCATATTCATATTTATAATGAAAATCAATTGATTCATTGAATACTACCAGTGTATAAATAGTCGAATTAATGTCACCCAACGGCATCCTGTCAATATGAGACAATCCAAATACTGCCTTTACACAGGTGCCTTCCTGTTCCTTCGAGCAAATCGAAAAGCTTCCCCCGGTACTCTCAGCTGCCTGTTTAAAAAAAGGAATACCAAGGCCAACTCTACGGGTCGTTCTTGTCGTGTAGAAAGGGTCCGTCACCTTTTTCACTTGCTCCTCACTCATTCCACATCCATTATCAATTACCGATACTTCAAGAATGTCCTTTTCTGTATTTGCTATGACACTAATCTCTATGTAGCTGGCTCCAGCACGCACAGAGTTTTCTGTAACATCCAGAATATTCAATGCAATTTCTGTCATCATATCTATTCATATTTGGCCAGAATATCATCAATATCATCTACTGTAAGCCGGCCGTATACTTCATCATTAACCATCATGACTGGTGCCAGTCCGCAGGCTCCTACACAACGACAGGCATCCAGGGAAAATTTACCATCTGGAGTACATTCTCCTCCTACGATTCCCAGTTTTTCCATCAGCTTATTGTAAATATCACCAGAACCTTTTACATAGCAAGCTGTACCAAGACAGACAGATATACGATAACGTCCTTTTGGGTTCAAGTTAAACTGAGAATAGAATGTGGCAACTCCATAGATCTTCTCTAATGGAATACCCGTTTCATCAGAAATGATTGTCTGAACCTCAATAGGCAGATATCCATAAATATCCTGAGCCCTTTGCATAATCGGCATCAAGGAACCTTTTTCGTCTTTCAGTTCATGAATCATCTCTAACAGTTCTTTTTTTTGTTCTTCCGTTCCATTGAACTGAACTGTAGATTTTTTAGAAAGCATTCTCTTTTACCTCCCTTAGTTATTGTCAAATTTTGTCGTTTTCACCAGAAAACTCATTTCATTTTTTCATTCTAGCATACAAATTTCCAAAAATCTATAGCTTTTTCTCATGTAATTTAGTTAATTTTCCGACAGCTTCGTTTGTTATTTCACTATCATATTGTTAAAATATTTTCAATTTTAGAAACCATTTTTTGTGTATTTTGTACAATTTCATGGTTGAATTCATCTTTTTGCAATGCTATACTAAAATAAATCTATCCATTCGGGAGGTATTTATGACAATCGAAAGAATAAAAACTTTGTTAGATGCGGATGTTCTTTATGGCAATAATTGTCTGGACAGTGAAGTACATTATGCTTTCTCATCCGATATGATGAGTGATGTCCTTGCCTACGCCGATGAACACTCCGCCTTAATTACTGGTCTGTGTAATCCACAGGTCGTACGGACCGCCGAGATGCTTGACATTGTCTGTATTATATTTGTAAGAAATAAAATCCCAGACTCCAACATTCTGACTCTGGCAGAAGAAAAAGGGATTGTCATACTCTGTACACGCCACGACATGTTCACATCATGTGGCATACTATACAGCAATGGATTACTTGGAGGTGTATAACTTCATGTGTGAAAAACTTGTATTTAATTACGTTATCTCTGGAGATGACTTCACACGCGCCGGGGAAGCCAGCAGTGATGTAAAAAACAAACTAAAAGTGATGGGAATCGACAATAATGTGATACGCAAGGTCGCAATTGCTATGTATGAAGGTGAGATCAACATGGTCATTCATGCCAATGGCGGCACGATCAAGGTCGAGATCGCACCAGATAATATTCGCATGATCCTTGCAGATGTTGGCCCAGGGATTGCGGATATTGATAAAGCAATGGAACAGGGATATTCCACTGCACCGGAAGAGGTTCGCGCTCTTGGCTTCGGTGCTGGAATGGGACTCCCCAACATGAAGAAATACTCAGATTACATGAACATTGACTCAACGATAGGAGTAGGCACTACAGTCACCATGGATGTGCATTTTTAAACTGTAGGGAGGGAAACTTTTGAACAAATTCATTAATTCTGTACAACTGGATAAAAAAGCCTGCACAGGGTGTATCAACTGCATTAAATACTGTCCTACCCAAGCCATACGCGTACAGAATGGGAAGGCAAAGATCAACCCGAAATTTTGCGTAGATTGCGGCCGTTGCCTCAGGTATTGTCCACATCACGCAAAAGTGGCAATCTATGATTCCGTTGACGAAATCAAAAAATACAAATATACGGTTGCTCTACCAGCACCTTCACTCTACTCACAATTTAATAATCTTAAGAACATTGATATTGTACTGAATGCCCTGCTTTCCATGGGCTTTGATGATGTTTTTGAGGTCAGCGCTGCCGCCGAACTTGTCTCTGAAGCTTCTCACGCATATATTCAGGAACATATTGATGAAGCACCTTTCATCAGCACCGCATGCCCTACCATTGTAAGAATCATTCGTGTGAAATTCCCAACGCTGATTCCAAGGCTTCTCCCATTAAAGCCACCCGTAGAAGTCGCTGCAGAAATTGCACGAAAAAGAGCTATAGGAAAAACAGGTCTGAACTCGGAAGATATTGGCATTTTCTTTATCTCTCCATGCCCATCAAAAGTAACTTATGTAAAATCGCCTTTGGGTATTGAGAAAAGCGAAATTGATAAAGTCCTTGCAATAAAAGAAGTATATCCTATTTTACTGGAGCACATGACACACGATGAATCTACGTTAAAGCCCCTGTCTGAGTCTGGGCGGATCGGAATCGGCTGGAGCAACGCAGGTGGCGAATCCAGTGGATTGCTTACCGACAATTATCTGGCCTGCGATGGTATCATGAGTGCTTTAAGAGTATTAAGTGATCTGGAAGACGAAAAATTCCACGGTCTTAAATTTGTAGAATTAAATGCATGTAACGGTGGATGCGTAGGCGGTTCTCTGACCGTTGAAAATCCCTACATCGCTACTGCAAAATCCAAGAAGCTACATAGGAATCTCCCAGTTTCAAGATCCCATATCAAGGATTTTGAAGGACTTGATTACCACTGGTCTACCTACGTTGAATATGAACCTGTATTCCGCTTGGGCAAGTCTTTCCGCGAAAGTTTTGAAATGATGGGGTTAATCGAAGAATTGACAGAGCAGCTCCCCGGTCTTGACTGTGGCTCCTGCGGTGCACCGACATGCCGTGCACTGGCAGAAGATATTGTACGGGGAAATGCAACGAAAAATGACTGTATCTATTCTTTCCACGAATATATCGGCACTTTATCAAAAGACATCTCTTCTATGATGTCTTCTCTGGAGAAAAGCGTTGATAAAGATGAAGATACCATGCGTATGCTAAAGGATTATATATTAAAACTGACATCCGAAATCGAGAAAAAGGAGCAATGATTATGAAAACTATTCAGTCACTGATCGACTCAGGAATCTTCACACTTTGTACGGTTGGAGATTCTTCCAGAACAATATCCAAAATATTTTGCTGTGATCTTCTGAGCATTGCCATGAGTAAGGCACCTGCCGAAAGTGCATGGGTCACTGTCATGGGAAATAAAAATACAATTGCTGTTGCTTCTCTGACCGACGTTTCCTGCATTATACTGGCAGAAGGAATTACTTTTTCTGAAGAAGACCTTTCCTGTGCAGAAAAAGAGGGGATTACCGTCTTTTCAACTGATCTTCCCATCTTTGATGCCGCACTTAAATTACAGGAGTTATTACCATGATGCCCCTGTACTACGATCTGCACTTGCATTCTTGTCTGTCTCCCTGTGGTGATGATGACATGACACCCGCCAATCTTGTAGGCATGGCTGCTGTCAAGGGACTCGACGTAATCGCATTGACAGATCATAATTCATGCAAAAATTGTCCTGCTGCAATGAAACATGGGGAAGAATATGGCGTAATCGTGATTCCCGGAATGGAACTTACTACTGCCGAAGAGGTTCATGTTGTCTGCCTGTTTCCGGATCTGGAAAGTGCAATGTCCTTTGACGCATATATCTACGAACATATTCTTCCGATTAAAAACCGAGAAAATATATTCGGGAAACAACAGATCATGAATGAATTCGATCAAGTCATCGGACAAGTTGACCGGCTTCTGATCAGCGCTACTGACATATCTTTTGATCATGTATTCTCATTGGTAGAATCCTATCATGGAATTGCATATCCCGCTCATATTGATAAATCTACAACGAGCTTGCTGTCAAATCTCGGCTTTGTTCCTCCAGACAGCACATTTTCCTGTGCAGAAATTAACAATTTTGACCATCTCCATCGCATACAAAAAGAGCATCCCTACTTTTTAAATTGTAACATAATCAGTAGTTCCGATGCTCATTATCTTATAGATATCAATGAACCTTATTATCAGATTCATTCAGAATCCCGCAAGATTCCTCATATATTGAATAGTCTTATTCACCGGAATAATTAATTCCGGTGAATCTTATCCTTTGACCTTGTTCACAGATCTGCGTAATCTCCCCATCTTGTATCAGGTAAGCTTCCCCGTATATTGTCGTATTGTCGTCCTCACACAACACATAACTTCCATCTACCAGTGCATAAAATCTATTTCCCATACTGTCAGGACAGGTAATATCTTCTATTATCCGCTTTCCATCCAGCATATGTTCTCTAACTTCCTGATAATGAGGCAAAATCATCAGGTCTGTTAACCCCAGTCCTTCCATATATCTCTGATACTCTGGATCTTCTGATTCTCCTTCCAACTCCGGCTGTGCATATACGATTCTGGCACAATTCATACTTCCGGCACTGATTCCCATAACAATTCCCGAAAATCCACAGAGTAATTCTTTTAACCCCAATTCTCTAAAGAATGCATTTTGTGTTGGAACATGACCGCCTCCTAAGATCAATATATCACTCTCCTGGATCAGCCACTGGATATCCTGTGCATTCCTGCTGTCACACACCGCAATATCTGCAAGGGACAGCCCTGCATATTCAAATGCCATTCCAAAAGTATCGCACATCTCATCATTCATCTCATAATTTTCAGGGTCTGCACTGATAATCAGACACTGCGAATTCTCGTTCCATCCATCAGACAGATTCTTTACAAATTCATTTTCCTCATTCCATTGACACGGAATATCTATCCCTTCCTGTTCACACGGACAACAGGGACTGCTTGTCAAAAATACTCTCATAATAATCTTCTCCGCTTATTATCTAATAAATACCATCTTATGTTCATCAGAATATTCTTCTGTAAAATGATAATCAAGCCTGTCAAAAGTACTCATATCTTCTACACATTCTATCTGATGTTCCGCCATAAAACGCACCATCTCACCTCTTGCCATCTTGGCATACGTTCCTTTTTCCTTCACCTTGCCGCCAATCAGTTCCCCAAACACAATTTCAATCATAGAAACATTTTCCGGCAAATAACGACTTATGCATTTGCTGTATTCTTTGGAAGCCAGATTTATAACCACATCCGTTCCTTCACAGACTTTTCTGGCAATCTTATCTCCCCAGAATTCATATAGATTGTACGGTTCTTTCTGAAATCTTGCCTGCATCTCCAGGCGATATGGAACCACTCCATCTAATGGATTTAAGACACCATAAAATCCCGACAAAATTCTCAAATGTTCTTCCAGATAATCCCATGAAGTCTGATCCAGTACGGCAGGTGCCATATATTGATATTGAATTCCCTCGTATGCAAGAATTGCCGGAGTCAGGTATGTATCCAGTTTCATATTCTGAAAACGTTCATAATTCAAAGAAGCAATCTTATCATTACAATTCCAAAGTTCTTTCGCTTCCTGATAAGATAAACTCTGTATCACATTTCGCAGATACTCTGTCTCTTCCATGAAGCACGGTACTCGGCTTACTGCTATAGAATCATTGTCTATTACCATTTTTTTTGCCGGTGATATTATAATCTTCATAGTATCCTCCTCTGCTTTCTATGATTATTATACATATTTTTCTCTCAAAAGTCATTTTATTTCATCCATTATCCCAATGTCACAGCTTCGTGCATACATTCATACTCCTTCGCAAGAAAAAGTTCCGTCACGAAATCTGCCAGATCTTTCTTAAGATAATCATACATTTCTTTATTATCTTCGTATTTTTCACACATCAGTTGTTTTAATAGTTTTTCAAGCAATTTTTTTGTTGCTTCTTTTCCCATTTTATCAACTTTTCCCTGAAGTTTATAATAATCCTCTTCTGTTGCCGGTAATCCCATTGGTTTCTGTATCATCATGCATCCAAGTACATGGCGAAGCACTATTCTGCAAATATTATAAAACTGATTCTGATATTCTCCATCGTAATCATTCAGAATCTGAACAATATATTCCATCGGAAGTTTTTCCAAAAATTCCTGCTCCAGGCAGATGCATTCTATATAGCGTTCTATCGCTTCTATTCCTTGATAGGCATGGAATTGGCTAAGTGTCGGATAATCCATAGTAATCAACGTTTCCTGCGGTGCAAATCTCACATCATAATAGCGGAAGAAGCCTGGAATTGCCTTCTTTACCGTCTCTCCATAATTCTTGTTCCCATAATCACAAAATCGAACAATCATCAGATTATATTGTTCCTTGGCATCTTTTACCTTTTGAAGGATTTTCTGAACACCCGTTTCATACGCATCACTGGCCAACATCTTTTTTCGCTTTGAATCCGTGCTTGGATACATCTTTGAAGGATTCGGCTCAGCACCTGCTTCCTGCTCCTGTGCCATCCGAATGCAGAATTGAACTGCTTCCATTAATTTTCCTGCCGTTTCATAGGTGACAGAAGTACTTTCATAAGATGTATATCGTCCTGCAAGCTTTGTTACGATAGGAAGAAGTTCTTCCAGTCCATACCCTTCTTCCTCATATTCCTTTTGCATCTCATATCATCTCCCTTCTTGTTCTTCTGTCGCTCAATAAAGATCCCTAAGAGCCTGCAGATACAACTCTCGATCCCATCTGGGCACAACATCAAACCTTACATATTCTCCTCTTCCATCCGTCCTGTGATGTTCCCGGTATCCTGCACGTATCGCCCGCGCAAAAACTTCCAGGCAGGTGCTTTCCAGATATTCCAGGTCACCGTAACAGACTGTCTCATATTGTTCTTTCATAAAATGCAACAATTCATCATCCGAAATCTCATCTTGCATCTCATTCTTATACAGCATAAAGATGTCGTGTAGCCTTGCAATTGTATCCACATAATTTTCCTGAGAAATATACTGTGAATCGCAGAATTCATAGATAATCTTCGGAAGAATTCCCTCGCCAAACTCAATTCTTCTCTGCCGCCTTAAATTATCAGTCCGTTCCCGAACCAGAAGTTTTGCTTCTTCCTTCGAAAGAACCAGTCCAAACTTCTGCGCATACTCATTTGTATGAACGATAGCTGTTAATTGGTTTTGATCTGACAACATCTCTAACAGATTATTTTTTTCCACCTGACAAACGCCCCTTTCATGGTAAGTTCCATGATTATACACCCGCGGTTGGATACTTACCAGACTTGAAATTTTGGCGATTTTGTGGTAATATAAAAGCACAAAATAAAAGGATGAAGGTTTTTCAGAACTCTTCATCCTTTTTCATTTTACAGCATATACAACAATGCATTACAGATACATGCCGCGATATTGCTTCCGCCTTTTCTTCCTTTTGCTACGATGTATGGTGTATGTTCCAGTGTTAATATCATCTCCTTAGACTGCACCACATTGACAAAACCTACCGGAACACCAATCACAAGTTCCGGTCGGATCTTTCCTTCCCGGATCAGTTCATACAACCGAATCAGAGCAGTCGGTGCATTTCCAATTGCAAAGATCAGCTTTTCATTTAATTCGCAGGCTTTTTCCATACTGGCGACTGCGCGGGTCGTTCCATTTTGTTTCGCTCTTTCTGCCACATCATCGTCGGACATAAAGCAATAGACCTGACCACCATACCTTCCCAGTTCCTTTTTATTGATACCTGAACGCCCCATCTGTGTATCTGTCACAATAGATGCGCCATTTCGAATTGCCTCCAAAGCCTGTTCTGTTACGTCTTCTGAAAAGATAAGATTCCTTGCATAATCAAAATCTGCACTGGTATGAATACATCGTTTGATAATCGGAGCCTCTTTTTCCGGCAAAACGATTCCTTCCTTTTGTAATTCTTCTGTTATAATCTCAAAACTTCGCTTCTCTATCTCAGTAGGAAGCACATTTTCAATCTCCATCTTCATCAATCCGTTATCCCTCTGTCCATAATTTCATAGATTTTCTTCATATCCAGATGCTTTCGAAGGCTATCTGCCAGCAGATCATACTGAGTTTCCTTAAATGCTTTCAGATCTACACCTTCCATTTCATCTGGATCTATGCCCTTGTGTTTTGCGATTGCACGTATCATTGCCGTAGTTACTTCTTCCTTATCAAAAATGCCATGGACATAAGTTCCGTAGACATTTCCCTTAGATAATCCATCCTCACTACTTTTTTCCTGAACATAGTCTTTTATTCTGCTCATCGGCATATCCTTGCCTCTGGTCTCTCCCATATGAATCTCATACCCTTCAAATGCAATGCCAGACAGTTCCTTAAGGATTCCACCGATATGTTGAAATGTACCATTTACTCTCGTTCTGGTCTTCTGACGAACAAATGTTGTCTCCATTGGTAGTAATCCCATTCCATCGATTCTTCCACCGGCTTCCACACTTTCTGGATCACTTAGACTTTCACCAAGCATCTGATAACCGCCACAGATTCCCCATACGATCGTTCCCTTAGCTGCCGCTTTTTTCACTTCCGTCTCCAGCCCATTCTGCCGCATCCAAAGCAGATCTTCCATCGTATTCTTCGTTCCAGGCAAAATGATCATATCGGGATGTTTTAACTCTCTGCAATCTCTTACATATCTCAAAGATACACCTTTGATGTTCTCCAACGCAATAAAATCCGTAAAATTAGAGATTCTTGGCGTCCGAATTACTGCAATATCAATGAGTCCCGCTTCTTTTCGCCCATGAAAACGCTCTGTCAGGCTGTCTTCATCTTCAATCTCAACAGAAAGATAAGGAGTAACTCCTACCACTGGAATGCCGCCACGCTCTTCCAACATCTGAATTCCAGGATCCAATATTGTCTTATCTCCACGAAATTTATTAATGATCAAACCTTTGACCATATTCTTTTCTTCTTCCTCCAAGAGCATTAATGTTCCCAAAAGCTGAGCGAATACTCCTCCTCTGTCAATATCTCCAACCAGGAGTACCGGGGACTTCGCCATCTTCGCCATCCCCATATTAACAATATCATCCTGCTTTAGATTAATCTCTGCGGGGCTTCCCGCCCCTTCGATCACAATAATATCGTAAGTCTCTTCCAATTTATGGAAGGCTCTCATAATCTCAGGAACTAATTTCTTTTTATAGGCAAAGTACTCTCGGGCGCTCATATTCTGTAAGACTTCTCCGTTAACGATTACCTGCGATCCCGTATCATTGGTCGGTTTTAACAGGATTGGATTCATCTCTACCTGAGGAGCAATGCCTGCTGCTTCCGCCTGAACCACCTGAGCACGTCCCATCTCCAGGCCATTTTCCGTAATAAAAGAATTCAATGCCATATTCTGGGATTTAAAAGGTGCCACTTTATATCCATCCTGCCGGAAGATCCGACATATTCCCGCGCAGATCAGACTTTTTCCTGCATTTGACATTGTTCCCTGTATCATAATTGTCTTAGCCATGCAATCATCCTCTCATTCTCATCTTTCGTACGGACGGCAATACGATAGTAACCTTCCGATAATCCCCGGTAATTCTTACAGTCACGAATCAGGAATCCCGCGTTCAACGCTTGAGCGTAAAGCCCCGGTTTTCCCGAGAAAAATATATAGTTTGCTTTGGAACCATATATGGAATACCCCAACATCTTCATTTCTTGAATCATTGCATCTCTTTCCACAGAAATATATTCTCTTGTATCCTGTATATACTGTGCACAATCATCAAGCGCAGCTACGCCTCCCATCTGTGCCAGAATTGAGACATTCCAAGGCTGAAGCACATCTGTCATCCTTCCAAGCAATTCCTGATTGCAGCTGATTCCATAGCCAAGCCTGAGCCCAGGCATACAAAAAAGCTTCGTAAATGCTTTGACAATCAGAAGCTTAGAATAATTCTGCCTCTTTGGACACATCTCATAGAATTCAGGATAATCCAAAAAGTCGATAAAACATTCATCCAAAACCACCCAGACATCACATTCCTGACATCTGTTCAGAATCTTTTCCAATAATTCCTGCTGAATTGGCTGTCCGGTCGGATTATTGGGATTGCAGACAAAAAACATATCCATCTGTGAAGTTATCTGATCAAGAATCTCTTCTGTAACCTGGAATTCCTGAGACTTTTGAAGCTCATAATATTGAATCTCGGTTCCGACTGCCTTCAATGCCTTTTCATATTCTGCAAAAGTCGGTGCCAACAAAAGAGCCTTCCTTGGCATCACTGCAAGTACCGCTGCAAAGAATAATTCTGCCGCTCCATTTCCACAGACAATTTCTTCTTCCTGTACATGCTCGAACTTTGCGATCGCTTTACTCAATGCACTGCATTGAATGTCTGGATAATGCACAATCTGATCTGCCTGCTCACGAATCGTTTCCAATACTTGTATCGGAGGACCTAACGGATTACTGTTCACTGAAAAATCCAGGACATTTTGATTACGATAGATATCGCCTCCATGAATCTGTTCTCTCATTTATTTCTCCTGTCTAATTATTTTCTATATCATCCATAGAATGCCGATTTTAATAACACTGAAAATCACCAGTGCAGATATCGCTGTTGCATACAGCAGCGTATGTGCCTTTCTGATATCCCGAATCAAAATTGCGCGAATTGGATCTCCAATCGTTGGTTTCTCATATAATTTCCCAAAATACCATGCATTTCCTGCCAGCTGTATATCCAAAGCTCCCGCCATGACAGACTCCGTCTGCGCAGCATTCGGACTTTTATGGTTATATCTGTCTCTTCGATAAATATGGACTGCATTTTTCCAATCCATCCGTGTCAACACAGATGATAATATCATACACCATGCTGATAGTCGGGCCGGAATATAATTCACTATATCATCCAATTTTGCTGCTGCCGTTCCAAAATAAAGATATTTTTCATTCTTATATCCCACCATGGAATCCATGGTATTCACTGCCTTATAAGCAAATCCCAGCACTGCGCCACCAATCATCAGATAGAAAAGCGGTGCGATGACTCCGTCAGATGTGTTTTCTGCAACGGTTTCCACTGCCGCCTTTGTCACGCCTTCTTGTGTAAGATTCTCTGTATCTCTTCCAACGATCATGGATACTGCCTTTCTTGCCTCTTCAATCCCTTCCCGTTCCAATGCCTGATAGACCTTATCGCTTTCAGTTTTCAAGGACTTTGTAGCAAGTATCTGATAGCACATGAAACTTTCCACTGCCATTCCAAACTGCCATGCATATCCATAAGCAGCCCACAAGATCAGTGCAGGAACCGCCGCACTGATACCGACTACTATTAGCACCAGAACACCCCCACCAATACGCTCTCCTCGTTTAGACTCTGGGAAACAATTTCTGATAATTCGTTCCGCTGTCGTAATCAGATGCCCGATCAGCCGGACCGGATGATACAGCCACCTGGGATCTCCTAAGATCAGATCCAGCAAAAAACCGATCCATACTGATATTGTCATCTGTAATAAAAAGCTCATAACCTTCTCCATTTCCTACCTGATAATCATAATAACTTCCGGCAGGATACGCATATTTTTCCATAATACTCATAATCGTCCCGCCATGTACTACAAATGCTGCCCTTTCAATCCTATCTCTGCGACATTCCTCTAATGCTGCCTCAAATCCCAGAATACTTCTCCTTGAAAATTCTTGCCGACTCTCTCCGCCGGGGAATGGCAAGGTTCCGTTACTGTCAATCCACTTCTGATAATCCTCGCATTCTGCCAACTCCCGATAATTCTTATTTTCAAAAAGTCCAAAATCGCACTCTGCAAGTTCATGAATTACCGTAACTTTTCGCCCTGGATAGACAATGTCCGCCGTCTGCCTGCATCGCTTCAGCGGACTGGTATATATTCTCTGGACATCCGGATAAGATCTCTGTCTCAGAAGCTCGATTCCTTCCGTACATAAAGGTTCATCCGTTTTACCGATATATCGCTTCATTCGATTGCCCTCTGTCATCGAATGACGCAATAAAAAGATTCTCATCCTTTAATCACCTTCCCAATCCCGCAAGACACACGGTGTACACTTTCTGCCTCTTTAGCAAGTCTGGTACAGATCCTGCCCGTCTGCTCACGATATACCCTCTCAAATGGATCTGCCGGAACAATTCCGTAACCAATCTCATCACTGATCACAATCATTTCTGGATTTCTCTTTAAAATCTGCTCTGCAAAATCCTCCGGCAATATATCGTTACGCATCATCCTCTCGATATAAACATGAAAATGATGGATTCCCTGACATTCATACACATCTTCTTCTCCACAGCTTCGTCCATCTATCCATGATATCCTCGGATATATCTCCTTTGCATAATCGAGCTTACCCTGATAAGCCCCTCCGATAATTAAGATCATACAGCCAACCCTTTCACAATCACGTCCACAATGACAACCGACGCTGCCATCAGAAGTTCACACATCTGCAGAAAATATCCCGCCAGATCTCCCGTAATTCCACCAAATTTTGACATAGCCATCCGATAATAATACCAAAACACCAGCCCGGCAGTCACAATTGCCACAATTCCTAAGATCTTCCCGGTCAATACCATACTGCTGCAGATAATTGCCACATAGATAAGTAATACTCTCTTAGATGCTTTTTTTGCAGCATTCTGAGAGAATGTTGCCGCCATTCCTTCCTTTCTTGCCTGCGGAAATGTAATCACTGACAATCCGCTTAATGATCTGGATAGCAGAAAACTCCATGCAATTACGGTGACACTTCTAATCGTAAGGGAGGAATAAATTCCCAGATAAGCTAACAGATAAACCGCACAAGAGATGATGGCAAACGCTCCTGCATGAGAATCCTTCAGAATCTCAAGTCTCTTCTCCCTTGGCTGATAGGAACTGACAGCATCCTGCGTATCCAGAAATCCGTCCATATGAATTCCTCCAGTAATCGCAATCGGCACCAACAATAATAGAATGGTCCAAAAAAGATCCGAGAATAGGACACCTTGTGAAGCAGCCACTCCTTTCAAGACAAATAGTCCATATGTTATAGCTCCTATCGCACCTCCAACCAACGGAAAAAAGCACATAGCATACGATATATTTTCTTCTGTCCATTCACTCTTTGGCATAGGGATTCTGCTATACATCGAAAATGCAATTTTAAAACTATTCCATATTCTGCTCATCCTTAATTAACACTGGGATACCATACACCACTTCCGTCACTCGATCTGCCAGACTGGCAATTCTCTGATTCACCATTCCCATCATCTGCCGATACTGTTCTGTCTCAGGACTGTAACCATTGATATCCGAATTCACTTCATTGGTCACAATCGTAAGACACAACGTATGCTCTGATAAGTGAATCAATCCGTCCAGAATCTCTTCCAGTGTCTCCTTCCTTCCCTTTATCGTTCCATCCTCACGGTAGAATTCATTTGCCACAAGATTCGATACACATTCCAATAATATTCCTTCATTATCAGGAATTGGCATATTCTTTAGATCCGTGTACCGTTCCAGTGTGGTAAATCCCTTTCCGGCGCGAAGCCTGTGGTGGCGTTCTATCTTTTTCATCGTCTCTTCTCCATAAGGCTTCATTGTTGCAATATAAAGAAGGGACTGGTCCTTTCCTGTCTGCTGTCTATGCCCGATCAACCAATCCTCTGCATAAGCAGACTTACCACTTCCACTTCCGCCTGTAATCATATGTATCATTATCGATCACCAAGTTCTTCATAATCTTCTATATTATTTTCTGAAAATGTACTCATTTTGTGATAAACTTCTAAAGCCATCTCGAGAACCGGCAAAAAAGCAACCGCCCCCGTCCCTTCTCCAAGACACATATGACAATCCAGAGATGCACTTAAATTCAACTCTTCCAGGATCACATGCATTCCAGGTTCTTTTGATACATGAGAGGCAATCATATATTCCCTGGCATCAGGACATATTCTCGCTGCAATTAAGGCTGCCACAGCAGATATGAATCCATCCATCACCACCGGAAGATGGCAATAAGCTCCTCCCAGATATATGCCGGCAAGACCTGCCAGATCAAAACCTCCCACTTTACTTAATACATCCAGAGCATCTTGGGGATCCGGCTGATGGAGCGATATAGCCTTTTCAATTGTCTGAATCTTCCGATTCAGACCCTCACTGGTAAGTCCAGCACCTCTTCCAGTCATAAATTCTACCGGACGATTCAAAAGGACCGATGCCACAGCACTGCTGGTTGTCGTATTTCCAATTCCCATCTCACCAGTAGCCAGAATCTGATAACCTGCTTCTTTTTTCTCTATAGCAATCTGTATTCCAGTCATAACAGAATGAATAGCTTCTTCTCTGGTCATAGCCGGTTCCCGCGCCATATTTTTCGTTCCATACGCCACCTTATAATCGGGTACTCTGGTGTCTACCGCCATCCCAATATCAATAGGGAACAAGTCTACTCCGGCTTTTTTGCACATAATCGCTGCACTAGTGTTGCAATCCAGAAAATTTTCTGCAACAATCGCTGTTACTTCCTGACCGCTCTGTGTCACACCTTCTGCTACAACTCCATTATCTGCACACATGGCAATCAATGCTTTCTTATCAATTTTTACATCCGCAGTTCTGGTAATTCCGGCAATTCGAATGATATTTTCTTCCAGTTTCCCAAGACTGTGCAATGGTTTTGCAATAGAATTCCACTGTTTTGATGATCGTTCCATTGCCCTTCTGTCAATAGGTTCGATTGCTTTGATGATCTGCTCTAATGTCATTTTCTTTCCTCTTTTCTGCTGCATTGATCCAAAAATGCTTCTACAACCTTTAAGTTGCCGTAATAATGTATGTGCGGATATCCCGCCAATATGGTCTCTGTACTTACCATACACTTCCAGGAGCGTTCCGACAACGGCTTCTTCGCCACAAATTCCTGCCCACACTGTGTGGAATCATAGTAATGAAATTCATGTGCCGGTAATGCATCTATTTTTTTTCCGAAGGCAGTTCCCTGAGACAATGTTACATATCCAAAGCGTTTTAATGATGATGTATAGAAGCTTTTACCTTTTAACGCCCCTACCATTTCATAACTCTTTCCATCTTCAGCGGTAATACTTTCCTGCAGATACATAAAACCTCCACATTCCGCCATGCATGGCAATCCCTCTTCAAGAGCCTGACGAATTTCAAGGCGAATACTTTGATTCTGGCACAAGTCCTTTGCACATAATTCCGGATACCCTCCATAGAAGAGAAGTCCATCCAGTCTGTCAGGAAGACGCCTGTCCCTAATCGGTGAAAAGGGGATCAGTTTTACTCCCCTGTCTTCCAGAATATCCAGATTATCCTGATACATAAAACAGAATGCCTCATCTTTCGCCAAACCGATGCGCAGTCCATCATAACGTTTTTTTAAATATGAAGTCGATGTGTCCGGCAAGTCTGGCGCTGTCCGTGCCAATTTCACCAATCCATCCAGATCCAACGTCTGCTCCAATGTCTCTCCCAGATTCTTAAGTTTCAACTGAAGGGATTCTATTTCCTGCGGCATCTTAAGCCCAAGATATCGACTTTCCAACATGCAGTCTTCAATAACAGGAACGTAACCATATACTTTTACACTCGTCTCACGTTCAATCGTTTCTTTCATTCGCCCATACATCATTGGTGACAGACGATTCAAGATCACACCCGCAATCCGGCTGTCCGTCCGATATTGAAGAAACCCCTGAATCAGCGGAACAATAGAAACACTGATACCTTTACAATCCAGAATCAATACTGCCGGTGTCTCTGTCGTATCTGCCACATCATAAGCACTTGATTCCACAGATGTACCCGCAAGGCCATCATAATACCCCATAACACCTTCTATTACGGCTATATCGCATTTTGAGCCATTCTTATATAGAAGATGCCTGACTCCCTCTCTTCCACATAAAAATGTATCCAGATTATAACTATCAAGTCCAATAACTTCCCGATGAAACATCGGATCAATATAATCCGGTCCACATTTAAATGCAGCGACCCGAAATTCTCGGTTCTTTAACGCCTGTAATATTCCGCAGGTAATCATGGTCTTTCCGGTTCCACTTCTTGGTGCAGTTAACAGTATTCTAGGTATCCGACTCATTCTCTTCCATCCTCATTACACGTAAAGCTAATCACAGAGACTGGATTCTGTCCCATCATCATATGATAGCTTCCCACACTTTTTGACTTTGCCACTGATATCTGGACAATCTCTTCCTCTGTAACCTTCACCTCATCACAACACTTAACAGCTTCTGCCAAAGTTTCCAATGCAATAGCGTTAATCACTACTCGAACTTTTGGATTCTTCTGCGCCACAGTCTGTATAATTTCTTTCATATGTCCCTTACTTCCGCCAATAAACACACAATCCGGTGCCGGAAGTTCTTCTAATACATCTGGTGCTTCTCCTGCAATTACTGTAAGATTGTCGACTTTCATCCTTCTCTGATTCTGAAGTATCAAGGCAACTGCTTCTTCATTTCTCTCTATCGCATAGACATGTCCCTGATCTGCCTGAATTGCTGCTTCCACAGAAACAGAACCGGTACCTGCTCCAACATCATACACAATAGCATCTCTCTTTAGATGCAGTTTTGAGAGGCTGACACTACGAACTTCCTCTTTTGTCATAGGTACATCTCCACGCACAAATTCTCGATCCGGCAATCCATGAGTCGTCACCTGCGTTCCTCCCTTTGGATTCTCAATATACACTATTGCAAGATCTCCGCCGTTATAATCTACCAGAGATTCTGCCGTTCCCGACTCAATCTTCTCAGCTTCATACGCCAGATCGCTCCCAATGCAAACATTCAGATTGCCATACCCATATTCCATCATTTCTCGACATATGCTTCGGACTCCATCTGCATTTCCCGAAAGAGCAATCGTCTTCTTATGATTACGGATAACAGAGATTAAATTAGTTTTCCTTCCATGAACGCTGGTCAGTGCTGCATCATCCCAGGAAATGCCTAACCTGGCACAGAAATAGGCTACCGAAGAAATTCCAGGAACCACTTCCGCTTCTATATCCGGCTCCTGTTGTAATAACTGAAGCAGCTTCTTGGCACCACTATAGAACCCTACATCACCGGATAATGCGACTACAACATTCTCATACTCTGGATGTTCTTTAATATAAGCAAGTATCTCTTCCGGCTTGTAAGCCGCATAGGATGGCTGCTCTGCTTTTGCAGAAGACTCCAGCATACGCTTTGCTCCAATCAGTAACTGCGCTTTCTGACAGAGTTTTTTTCCTTGCACCGTAAAGGTATCTTCCGGCCCCATTCCGATTCCTACGATAGAAACTTTCCACTTATCTTGTAAATTTAATTCTTTCTTTAAAAACTCACACATTTCTCTATATGCAAGTCCCGTCTCCTGAAAAGGCCGTCCGATTACAACCAGTCCAACGCCCGCAAGTCTGGCAGCCTGGCATTTTTCTCTGTATCCTCCCACATTGCCAGATTCCTTCGTCACCAGATACGCAATCTCAAATTCCCGCAGCATTGCCAGATTCATCTCAACCGAAAACGGCCCTTGCATGCAGATCAGATGTCTTCCAGTAAACCCAAGATCTTCGCACTTGGCAGCTACGTTCTGCAGAGAGAGCACTCGCGCATAGACTCGCTCCTGATAATCTGTTAGTCTGGTATACTCCTCCAACTCTTTACTTCCAGTTGTTACGAGAATATTTCCTTCCGTCTGTTCCAGAAATCGAATGGCTTCCTCCATATTCTCTACACAGACACAATCCTGCATCTGACTGGATTCTCTGACCAGGCGCAGATAATCTGCATTGCACTGTTCGCAGGCAGTTCTCAGATTCTCCGTCACTTCTTTGGCATAGGGATGTGTCGCATCAACCACATAGCGTGGCCGATATTTTCGAATAAATTGTTGCATTTCTTCACAATCCATCCGATTGTGAGATACTGTAATATTCGTATCTTCTGGAAGAAGGCTCTCTCCATATGAAGTTGCAACACAGACATGTACCTGTACCTGCCTTTTCACCAAATATTCCGCCAGTTTCCTGCCCTCTGTAGTTCCTCCGAAGATTAATATCTTAATCTCTTTCATAACGATATCCCCTTGGCGTCACCATTTTTCCGTCTATTACTTTTGTATCACAATTTCCGATAAATACTGTAGAGAACATATCTACTGCTGTTTTCTGTAATTCCTTCAAGGATAGTATCTGCATTGCTTCACCTTCTCTTGCGATATTTTTTACAACACCACATACGGTATCTTCCGATTTATATCGGAGCATCAGATCACATGCCTTATCCAGATAATCTGCCCGCTTCTTACTGGATGGGTTATACAGGCAGATCACAAAATCTGCTTGCGCTGCCGCAAGAAGTCTCTTTTCGATCTTCTCCCATGGAGTCAGAAGATCACTGAGACTGATCAGACAACAATCATGGATCATAGGCGCTCCTAAGACTGCCGCACCGCCTATAGCCGCTGTCACTCCCGGAATAATCTCTAATTCAATATCCGGATATTTTTCTCCAATCTCATACATCAACCCGGCCATGCCATAGATTCCGGCATCCCCACTGCATACCATTGCTGTCGTCCGCCCTTTTGCAGCTTCTTCAAAAGCCATCTCACAGCGGCGAACCTCCTGTCTCATTGGGGTAGTCAAAAACTCTTTTTCACCGAAATATTCTCGAAGAAGATCAACATACACCGTATACCCTACGATTACATCGCATTTCTTTAACGCTTCCGCTGCTTTGATCGTCATCTGTTCATATGATCCCGGTCCGATTCCTATCACATATATCTTATTCAAAACTTATCCTCCATTCTTTTACGGCAAGTGCAACGGTGACCCCATTACCCGCTTGTTTTTTTACAATAAGCTGTCCAGATTCACTGGCACACAAAGCACTGCGTTCACACACATTATCAACACCAGTCACCCGTTCTACGAATCCAGACGACGTGAAATCGCCTTTTACCTCTTGTAATTCTTTCGAACTATATACCTGAAATTGTAATCGGTGTGCCAAACAGTATTCAAGAATTCCTGGTTCATTTGCCTTTATATCAATACTCGCAGCCTGCCAGATACTTTCCGGCCAGATATGATTCTGCCGCAGAACATTGGTGACGGCCAGTTCAATCTGTTCTGCTTCTGTATGCTTCCTACATCCGATTCCTGCGACAACAACTTTTGGAATCAGATACAATGTCTGGCTCCATGCAGGATTTCGATAAATTCCTACCGATATATCCGGTTCATTTTTTCCCTGGTCTTCTATCGGATTCCAGAGGACAAGTCCCCGTGGAAGCTTTCCTTCCACATTCTTCTCATTGCCCTGAAAATCAATCAAAACCGGCGTCTCCTTCAATATATCTGCTGAGATTCTTTTTGCTCTTTTCATATCCTGTATCTGAAGTCCGTTTTTTACTGCAAAAACATCCACTGCCCATTTTTGGTTAATATCAGTCGCTGTCGTGATCACCGGCAGTGCCTGTATCTTTTCAGAGACTAACAGAGCTAGCTCATTAGCCCCTCCAATATGCCCAGATAATAGAGGAATACAATGGATTCCCATTTCATCAATGACCAAAACAGCCGGATCCTTCTGCTTTGATCTTACATATGGCGCTATAGCACGTACTGCAATGCCTGTAGCTCCAATGAAAATCAGCGCATCCTGACTTTCAAACTGTTGTCTGGTCCAGTCTGACAGAGTAAGATCTGTCGCTTCTGGTATGCCCGTACATTTGACATCTACGGTTACCCGATACTCTTCCTCTCTCAGTCCGGCCACCACTTTGTCTGCCAGGATTTTGCCTTTTTGTGTAAAACATATGAGTGCTACATTCATTTACTCTGTTCCTTTCCGATATTCCGTAGTAAATGTAGGATCATATAACTTTGATCGCTGATAATGATTATGGCTGACAACATCTCCAACAATAATCAATGCTGTCTTTCTAATTCCATGAGACTTTGCCGTCTCTTCCAATGTCTCTATCGTACAGATATGTGTCTCTTCCTCAGGCCAGGTCGCCTTATATACAATTGCAGCCGGTGTATCCGGTTCATAACCTCCACAGATCAGTTGTTCTGTCAGTTTCGCCAGTAGTCCTGTACTTAAGAACAGTACCATGGTCGCCCTGTGCTTTGCAAATGAAGCAATGCTCTCTCTCTCTGGCACAGGTGTCTTTCCTTCTGTTCTTGTAATGACCACACTCTGCGATACATCCGGCAAAGTATATTCCAGATTCAATGCCGCCGCAGCACCACAAAAAGAGCTTACCCCCGGGCAAGAATCATATAGAATGTTCTTCTCATCCAGAATATCCATCTGCTCTCGAATCGCACCATAGAGACATGGATCTCCCGTATGCAGCCGGACAGTCATCTGACTCTTTTTTTCTGCCTGTATCATTACCTCTATCACTTCCTCCAGCGTCATGAATGCGCTATTGTAGATTTTACATCCTTCTTTCGCATATTTTAAAAGTCCCGGATTCACTAAGGACCCTGCATAGATAATTACGTCAGCCTCTTCGATCATCTTCTGCCCCCTGACTGTAATCAGATCTTCTGCCCCAGGTCCAGCTCCAACAAAATGTATCATAACGCCTCTCCTTCTTTCACAAATAACAATGTATAATACCCTGCATCTTCAGGAATCTGTTCTGTTCCATAATAGATATGCTCCGTCTTCATTCCACAGTTTTCTACCATGACAACAGATGCATCCATATCTTTTAGCTGTTCTTTTACATGCGGAAGTTTCTTTCCTGCCTTCATAAGAATCTTTGTTCCTTCTAACTGCAGAGCCTCTTCAATCTGATATGAAGCCGGAATAATGTGAATCTGTTCCGCTTTCTCAGCAATTCCTATATTCAGTCTCGCCGCTGCTGCACAGAATGATGGGACTCCGCTGACCATCTCTACCTCATATCCCTTTTTTTGAATCTCTTTATGAAGATAAATATAAGTAGAATACACTGCAGGATCTCCTAATGTTAAAAATGCCACTTTCTTTCCTTTATCCAGGCAACGACTCAAAACTTTCGCACCTTCCTCATGATTCTTTTGTAAAGTCTGCTCATCTTTTGTCATAGGCATATAAATCCCCAACAGCTCTTTTTGTTCAATCTCTGGATATGCTTCCCTGACAATCTGATAAGCAACCGTTTCCATCGGATTCCTGCCCGGAACCGCAATCACATCACATTCTCGAATAACTCGCAATGCTTTTACTGTTAAAAGCTCCGGATCTCCGGGGCCTACGCCAACTCCATATAAGATTCCTGCCATCTTCATTCTCCTTGTGTCTTTATTACTATATGATACTAGGTCATACGCTTTTGACCCTAACTTTATATTTTTCTATCAGATGTTCTGCCTGGCTGGTCTTTCCAAGAATACCATATATATTGGAAAATGTGATCGCACCAATCTGAAGCTCACCTGCTGCCCGGTAATTCAGATACTGCTCCATTCGCTCCATTATCTGCCCCATAATCCTTTCTCGCTCAGAAACTGTGCATCTGTCCAATGCATCATCTGTTGTCATACAATCCAGGAATTCACAGGTCTTTTCCCTCGAAACTCCTGCTTTTAACGCTGCCGCTGCAAGAATCTCCATCCGACAGTCCGCCCATCTTGAATGGGTATTCATAATCCCTCCGGCAACTTTAATGAGTTTTCCGATATGCCCTACCAGCAGAATACCTTTACTTCCCTGATCAATTGCCATATCTATAGTCTGTCCAATATAATTACTGCATTTAACCACTTCCTGCTCTTCAATCCCATAGGCTTGTCTCAGAAAATCCAAGCCATAATTCCCCGGTGCCGCAATCAGATATTCTTTTCCTGCCGCCATTTTCACTCTTATATCCAGGCAAATAGTATCCAACAATGCCTGCTCACTCATCGGTTCTACCAATCCGCTGGTTCCCAGAATCGACAGACCACCCTCAATTCCCAGTCTCGGATTAAAAGTCTTTGCTGCAAGACGTTTTCCTTCCGGTATGGATATCTCAACATATATGCCCCCAAGATAACCAACCTCCTCACAGGCATCCTCCACTTCTTGCAAGATCATCTTACGCGGAACGCGATTGATCGCCGCATTCCCAACTGGTTGATCCAGACCTGGTTTCGTAACTCTCCCGATTCCCTGACCTCCATCAAGAATGTACTGTCCTGTATTTGTTTTTTCCACTTTACTGTACACCATGATTCCGTTCGTGATATCAGGATCATCTCCACTATCTTTTTGGACTGCACAAGATATGCTCTGTATCTCCTTTTGATTCTCATCCCGGTATTCTATCCTGATATCATGAATCTTCAACTGAAGTTTCTTTCCCTTGGGAAGTTCCACTTCTACCTGATCTATCTGCTCTTTTGCAAATAGCATCTTCAGCGCGGCTTTCGTCGCCGCCTGTGCGCACGTTCCCGTAGTATAACCCCAGGCAAGTTTTTTCTGTGCCATTCTTTCTCTCCTGTCACATCTTTTTCTACATTCATGAATATATCTTTTTCATATGAAAGAAAAAGGAGGTGACGCCTTGCGACAATCCCTCCATACAATCAGAACTTTTCCATTCTTATGTATCATCCTGCCCTCACCGTAAGACTTTACTCTGATTACTGGCAGGTATCCTGACTTAAAACTAAAACCTAATCCCCGCCCTTCCCGTTGTCATTCTCACAACAGTGGTCCGCAGGTTTCGTCATTTCTTACAGTAGAGTGAGCTGCTGCGGATTCGCACCGCATTCCCTTTTCATCCACAAAGTGAAACCAGTCTCAATATCTATATTCTATCGGTTTATGTCAGGCATGTCAAATTCTTTTCTGCTTCCTGTTTCTATTCCCTTTTTATTCATATAAAAAACTTACATATTCATAGATTTCAGCAAAATTTATGATACATTTCCCTTCAAAAATCCTCACTGGAACTTTGTCATCAAATCCATAGATTACTGGAAATTCATCATGTTCAAAGTCATATACTAATACTTTTTTCTGTACCGGATCTACAATCCAGTATTCTCTGACTCCTGCACTGGCATATTTTTCACACTTTATAATCATATCTTTCTTTCTTCCTGATTCAGAGAGAATTTCCACAATGAAATCCGGTGCCCCATAAGTACAATGCTTAATTAATTTCCTCCGATCACACACTACAAACACGTCTGGCTGAACCATCGTCTTATCATCACAGTCGAGCTGAACATCTGCCGGCGCAACAAACGGAATACACTGCCCACCTTCTTTTTTTATATAATCTTTGATTGGCTGCCATATCTCTGTACATAATAATTGATGCAAATTCGACGGTGCCGCCATATCATAGATGACTCCATTCATTAACTCCACACGTCTTTCTTTCGGCAATGCATAATAATCTTGCACAGTATATTCCCCCGGTCTTTTCACCGAATAATCCCTTACAGATTCAGCCATCTTGTTATCTTCTTTTTTCAGCACTTTCTCTAAAGCCAACAATGTATCATATCGTGGTGAGGCAGTTACACCCGCAAAAATTTTCTGCACTGTGCCAAGAGGAACACCAGATAGTTCTGAAATCATTTCGTTCGTATAACCTAAGAGCTTCTTTCTCTCTTTCATTTCCTGTACTGTCATTTTGGTTCCTCTCTTTCATTTGTTTTCATAATTATATCTTTTATCACTCCATATGTCAATCATATTATTTCCATTTTATTTCCATATTTTTACCGTATTTCGCTCTCTCGTGCCTGAATCTCGCCACAGGCAATCATTTCTCCAGAAGCACCAGATGGCTGTGTATGAAAATCATCCGGCAACGCATGGATAATTACCGTTTTTCCAATGACATCCTCAGGATAAAACCGATCTGTATATACACACATCCACGCAATCCCATTATTACTTAGCAGAGGCGGCAAATCCCCTGCATGCTCAGGATGCTGTGATTTTACTGACTGGTAATGCCCATCAACATTTGCAAAGGGCTCCTGATCTGTTCCAGAACAGCTGCCACCTTCATGAATATGAAATCCATGAAACTGTTGACTGCTTTTTCCATTGATATCTGTAATCCCATAAATAGATGCAACCAGCACCGTTCCTCCAAACGTATCATAAAAATCCACTCTACCTCTGAGATGTGGATACTTTGCACTTCCTGCTATCTTCGCAGAAGCAGTTGGATGATTCTCCATAATCTTCATCTTACCATCACACTCCTTGTGGCATTCTATGCAAATACCTTCAGGAATATGTAAAAAGGATGGGGCGGGGAAAAAATTCATTTTCCCCGCCCCATCCTTTCATGCGTTAACAGATCAACATAGCATCTCCAAACGAAAAAAAGCGATATTTTTCTCTGACAGCCTCTTCATATGCCGACAGCACATGTTCTCTTCCAGCCAAAGCCGACACCAGCATGATGAGTGTAGACTCTGGAAGATGAAAATTCGTAATCAGACAATCCAAAACCTTAAATTTATATCCTGGATAAATGAAGATTTCTGTCCATCCACTGCATGCTTTCAAATGTCCCGTCTCATCTGCGGCAGACTCAATAGTCCTGCAGCTGGTTGTCCCTACACAGATAACTCTGTTTCCGGAATCCTTTGCCATATTAATCTTGGCCGCTGCATCTTCATCAATCTGAAAAAATTCGGAATGCATATGGTGTTCCGTAATCTCATCTACTTTAACCGGTCGAAATGTTCCAAGGCCTACGTGAAGTGTTACTCTGGCTATATCAATTCCCTTTTCTTCAATGGCTTTCAGAAGTTCCGGTGTGAAATGGAGTCCTGCCGTTGGTGCAGCCGCAGACCCTGTATGAGTAGCGTATACTGTCTGGTAACGGTTTTTATCCTCCAGTTGATGAGTAATGTACGGCGGAAGAGGCATCTGTCCCAACTGATCCAAGATTTCCTCAAAGATTCCATCATAGGTAAATTGTATCAAACGATTCCCTTCTTCTACCACATCAATGACTTCACCAATTAAAAGCCCCTCTCCAAAGCTGATCTTCGTTCCTATTTTTGCCTTTTTCCCCGGCTTTACCAGAGTCTCCCAGACATTATTTTCTTTTCTTTTTAATAATAATATTTCTATCTTGGCATCAGTTCCTACTTTTGAACCAATTAATCTAGCCGGAATTACTTTCGTATCATTAATAACCAGACAATCTCCCTCATGTAGATAATCAATAATTTCTTTAAATACATGGTGGGAAACAGCTCCAGACTCCTTGTCAAGTACAAGAAGTCTGGAGCTGGAACGATCCTCCAATGGATCCTGAGCAATTAATTCTTCCGGCAATTCATAATAAAAATCTTGACGTTTCATAATATGAATCCCTTCTTTATATATTATTGTGCATGTCCCTGATGAATCTGCTCATCCACGGACTTCTGAACCGATGGATCCTGAGGCGGCATTGCCCCTGGACCTTGCGGCGGCATCGGCGCCGGACCTTGTGGTGGCATTGGTGCCGGACCTTGCGGTGGCATTGGTGCCGGACCTTGTGGCGGCACTTGCCACCCCTGCGGGACTTGATATACTGGATATACTTTTACTTTCTTAGCATAGATAACTCTCGTGTCACAAAGCATATCATGCAATCCTCGTTTTTCACGGTCGACGCCTGCCATAATATATCCAATTCCGACAGACAAACCACACAGGAACCTCCCGACCGTCTCCCGGTAAATCACATCGATCAGATTCAGTTTCTGGCTCCCATCTTCGTTGACAACCCTCAGATTCATTGCTTTTTTTCCAAGAGTCGTCCCGGTATAATAGGTAAACAGAACGAAATACGTCACTTGAAGCACATAAAGAATAATATCTTTCCAAGTATAATGGAACAATATATTTCTTCCAGAAAGTGCACCGCCAGCTACTACCGATAATAGGATTCTCACGAGCATAAGTCCCACAAACACTACCGAACGGTCAATACAATAAGCTGCTGCTCGTACCCAAAAACCGGCGAACTCCATTGAAGGTCTATTGTAATTGTTCTGCATAGTACATCGGCACCCCGCTTTCCATATCCGCTGCGGTCTCTGTCAATATCTGAGCTTCTGATTTTGGAACCAAGTCTTTGACTTCTGCCAACAGTGAAGACAGTGTATTTTTTGAACTTTCCAATTCATAGAATTCATCAACATTTAATTCTTCACTCATTGCTTCCTTCATATCAGCGTAAAGACTGATCTCATCAATCAACCCATTTTCCAGTGCTTGATTTGCCGTATAGGTACGTCCGTCTGCAAGCTGTTTCACTTCCTCCTCGGACATACCACGTCCATCTGCTACTATCCCAACAAATTTTGAATAATATTCATCCACTTGACTCTGATAAATTGCTATCTGCTCATCAGTCATCTTGGAACTATCCTTATTGGCACCGCTGGTAATACTTACATAGCGAATTCCTAATTTTTCATATAACCCACTCATATCATACCCTGACATGATCACGCCAATAGATCCTGTTGTTGTATTTGGATTTGCATATATCTTATCTGCTGACATAGACACCATATATCCGCCAGAAGCTGCATAATGTGCCATATAATCCCAGACAGGACGTCCGGTGGTCTCCTTGTATTCTTTTAACTTCAGATAGAGCTCTTCTGATTCATATACGGTACCACCAGGTGAATCCACATACAGCAAGATGCCCTGATTATTCGAATCATCCATCAAATTATCAATATACTCCAACGTTGTTGTGTGTTGATAACCTGAAGATGTCTCAAAATAATTGCTCTCTGTCTGTTCTTGAATCGTTCCTTCTACTCTGACGATTGCAATATAGTTTTTCCCAGGCGGTTGGAAATCGTAGCCTCCCGTCAAAAGATGCTCAGCACTTTCTTCCAGCATTCTCTGTGAAAATGAATCTGTCAACGCATTTGTCAATACACTGGCCACTCCTATCGCAACAAACAGGATAGCTGCTATAATCAGACCACCAATCTGCTTTTTCTTCATGCTTTTACTCTCCATATTTTATTTACGAAGCTCGATTCCCATGCCTTCCAACGCTTTCAGAATTCTATCCATGGACTCTGAAACTTCTGAATCTTCGAGTGTCTTATCTTTCGCACGGAACACGATAGAATATGCTACTGATTTGTATCCTTCCTTAATCTGTGCTCCTTCATAAAGATCGAACAGTGCATAGCTTTCCAGATATACTCCGCCCTTTTTCTCAATGACTTCTTCAACCTGGCCTACCAGGATGTCTTTCGGCATAACCATACTGATATCACGTGTCACAGCAGGGAATCTCGCAATTCCTGTGTACTTTCTGTCAAATGATGCCCTCTCAACGATTTCAGGCATATCAATCACTGCAACGTATGCTCTTGTACCGATACCATATGCATCTGCAACATCTGGATGCAATTCTCCCAGATAACCAACAACCTTGCCATCATAAATAATATTTGCCTGACGACCCGGATGAAGATATGGTTTTCCTGCATTTGGATCATATGTTTCTTTCTTATGCAGACCAACCTTTTCAAAGAACTCTTCAACTACACCTTTCATACTGAAGAAATCTCCATCTCCATACATTCCAAGTGTAAACTGCATTCTTTCTTCCGGAAGTTCTGTGAGCGGAAGAGCCTTCGGGATGTATACATTACCTAATTCATACAGTCTGACATTCTTATTTCTTCTATTATAATTAGTTGCCAATGATGTCAGCATTCCATTCAAAGAAGTCGTACGCATGATACTATAGTCTTCTCCAAGAGGATTCATAATCTCAACCGTCTGACGAAGCGGTGAGTCTGCAGGTATCATTAATTTATCAAATACCTTTGGACTTTCAAATGAATAAGTCATTCCCTGGCTAAATCCACAGAACTCAGCAATATCACGAGCAACTTCTTCTACACGCAGCTTGAATGACAATTTACCAGTTGTAGCTTCACCTTTCGGAAGTGTAGTTGGAATATTGTCATATCCGTAGAATCTTGCCACTTCTTCTGCCAAATCAGCCATGCGGAATAAATCATGACGGAAAGTAGGCGCAATTACTTCGTTTGTCTCTTCATCATATTCAAGATCTATCTTTTTGAAGTATCCAATCATCTCTTCCTTTGAAATGTTGGTTCCAAGCAGACTATTGATTTCATCCTGATCAAAAGGAACTCTTACCGGCTCTTTTTTCTTACCATAGACATCAACCATTCCACCTACCACTTCACCAGCTCCTAATTCTTCTACCAGCTGGCATGCACGGTCGATAGCAGCCTGTGCATTATTTGGATCAAGACCTTTTTCAAACTTACCAGAAGCATCGGTACGAAGTCCGATCTTCTTACTAGATTTACGGATATTTGTTCCATCGAAACAAGCAGCTTCAAAAAGCATTGTCTGTACATCATCTGTAATCATGGAATTCTCTCCACCCATGATACCTGCAATACCGATGGATTTCTGTCCATCGCAGATCATCAGTACAGATTCGTCCATCTCTCTTTCCTGCCCATCCAGAGTTGTAAACTTTTCTCCTTTTGCAGCTTTGCGCACAATAATCTCACGGTCAGCGATTGTATCCAGATCATAGGCATGCATCGGCTGTCCATATTCTTCCATGACATAGTTTGTGATATCAACCAGATTATTGATTGGACGAATGCCTACAGAAGCCAGACGTCTCTGCATCCACTTTGGAGACGGTCCGATCTTAATATTCTTCACAACTCTTGCACAATATCTCGGGCAGAGATCACTGTCTTTTACAGTTACTTTGATATAGTCGTTAACATCCTCAGCATTTCCAGTCTTAGTTACTACCGGAGGTTGAAATTCCTTTCCGAAAGTAGCGGCAGCTTCTCTTGCAATACCTACAACACTAAAGCAATCTACACGATTAGAAGTAATCTCATACTCAAATACCACATCATTCAGTCCCAATGCTTCAATTGCGCTGGCTCCTACCTCTGCATCCTCTGGGAAGATATAGATTCCTTCTTCCGGTGCCTCTGGATACATGTCACGATTAGAGCCAAGTTCTTCAATAGAGCACATCATGCCGCAGCTCTCTACTCCACGAAGCTTACCCTTCTTAATCTTTATTCCACCTGCAACACGACTTCCCGGCTCATGTCCTCCAGCAACACGTCCCCCGTCCAGTACGACAGGAACCTTGTCTCCTTCATTCACATTATGTGCACCAGTGACAATCTGAACAGACTCACTTCCTACATTCACCTGACAGATAATCAACTTATCTGCATCCGGGTGCTTCTCAATCTTGTCAATCTGTCCAATCACAATCTTGTCCAGATCCGCATCCAGCACCTCATATCCTTCCACCTTCGTTCCAGACAACGTCATTGCGTCTGTATATTCCTGAGCAGTAACATCCAAGTCAGGAACATATGCTTTTATCCATGATAATGATGTATTCATTTTTTCTCCTTTCTGGGGACGTAGTATTCTTTCACTTTACTACGTCCCTTTTTGCATTTTATGGTGTACCCAAATGCATTTTGCCCTGTACCTTTTTAGAATTGTTTTAAAAATCTAATGTCGTTTTCGTATAATAATCTCATGTCATCGATTTCGTATTTAAGCAATGCGATACGTTCCAAGCCTACACCAAATGCAAAGCCGGTGTATTCGTTTGGATCGATTCCGCACATTTCCAATACGTGTGGATGTACCATTCCGCAGCCAAGGATTTCAATCCAGCCAGATCCTTTACAGAAACGGCATCCTTTTCCTCCGCATTTGAAGCATGTCACATCTACTTCAGCACTTGGCTCAGTGAACGGGAAATGATGTGGACGGAATTTGGTCTTTGTCTCTGGTCCAAATAATTCTTTGGCAAATACTTCCAGTGTTCCTTTCAGATCAGAGAAGGAGATGTTTTTGTCGATGACAAGTCCCTCGATCTGATGGAAAGATGGTGAATGTGTTGCATCTACTTCGTCAGAACGGAATACACGTCCTGGCGCGATCATACGAATCGGAAGTTTGCCCTGTTCCATTACACGCGCCTGTACTGGTGATGTCTGGGTACGCAGTACGATATCTTTATTAATATAGAAAGTATCTTGTTCATCTTTTGCCGGATGTCCATCCGGGATATTTAATTTTGCAAAATTATACAGATCGTATTCTACTTCCGGTCCTTCCACTACTTCATATCCCATGCCAACGAAGATTCTTTCAACTTCTTCCAGTGCAATCGTATTCGGATGACGATGTCCGACCATGTTTTTCTTCGATGGGAGTGTAACATCAATAACTTCCTGTTTCATCTTCTCCTCACGGATAGCCCTCTCCATCTTTACTTTGCTCTCTTCCAGAACAGATTCGATAGCCGCTCTTGTCTCATTGACAAGCTGTCCCACCTTCGGTCTGTCCTCTGGCGCAACATCCTTCATTCCCTTTAATACTGCGGTAAGTTCTCCCTTCTTACCCAGGAATCTTACACGCACATCATTCAATTTTTCTGGCATATCGGCAGCTTCAATTGCCTTCAATGCTTCTTCTTTGATGTTCTGTAATTTTTCTTTCATCACTTTTCTTCCTTTCTGATTTACCAACTCTTTCGAGCATAAAAAAAACTCATCCCAAAAGGGACGAGTTATCACCCGTGGTACCACCCTGATTCCCGCACCATCAATATACGGGCACTTCATTACTGCGTAACGTGCATCTACGTCATTTTCTACTATGATTTCAAAAATGCAGCTCACGTGGGAAATTCAAGCATCATCTGAACCCAAAGGGACTTCCAGCCAATGATCCCCTCTCTCTATCGGAAAATGATTCTCTACTGACACGGTCATTGCTTTTACCTATTAATACTTAATTATTGTATCATAAGAAACTATAATGTCAAGAAATTATTTCTCATTTCTCTCAAATATCTTCCCGTCCAATAACACATTCAACTCACCGCCCAGCAGAATGCAATACATACAAAAATACATCCATAACATAATCAGCACAATCGTCGTAAGACTACCATACATACTGGAAAATCCCTTAAACACATCCAGATATACAGAAAAAATCCAGGAAATTATCATCCATCCTACCGCAGAGAACATTGCACCAGGAAGCTGATAACGGAACTTGTCCCTTCTGTTTGGCAGGAATTTATAAATCATCAGTGAAAATGCAACCAAAACAATTGGCGTAATGATGATTCGTGTCTCTAACAGTTTCTCAGCCACTCCAAGCATAATTGGTATATGCTCCGCTATAAATAGATTCAGGGTATTACCAAATACAGATAACACAAGCAGAAATATAATAACGATAATGAACATAACCGTATAAATGGTTGCCCGAATACGCAAAAATACATAATTACGGGTCTCATTACATTTATACACACAATTCAACCCCGATGTCATAGCCAATACACCTTTTCCTGCTGACCATAAGGCAACTACTATAGTAATCGGGATGACTCCGGTGGACTGATTATACACCTGATTCACAATAGAAGTGATCAAAGAATCAACCGACGACGGGAACACCTGAATAACAGCAGTCATAACATCCGCTTTCGTTACCGGCGTATACTGCACCATCGTAAGCAACAGTAATATAATCGGAATCATGCACAGCATAAAAAAATAGGATGTCTGTGCTGCATATGCTCCCACATGATCTGCCGAAACTCCAGCAGTAATATTTGTAATATTTTGATAGATTTGTTTTATTTTCTTCATGGCAATCTCCAATATATTTGTTCTATATTTTACCCGATTTTTGCATATTTGTCTATCAAAACATATCTCCTTTGCTGCGTTCTGAGCATCTATTCAACTGTAATCCCTTGAAAAAAAAGCGTCAGTATATCTATATAATTCTTCCCTTTTTTAGCCATCTCATTCGCACCGTTCTGGCTCATTCCTATTCCATGTCCGTACCCGCCACCTTTGATGAAAAATATATCCCCCTCTCTTTGAATTGTAAAGAACGCACTTGGGAGCAAGGATGAACTTGCTACATTTGTTCCATCTTGTTTCCGAATCTCATATCCACTACCTCCCAATGCTCTTCTTATCTTATTCTCAGTCTCCACTGTCAGTTGACCTTTCTCTCCAACCGCACAGATTTGAAGTGCGACACCTCCTGGTCCTTCTTTGGTTACCTCTAGACTTTGCAGAGCTCCGATATCTTTTCCGGTATTAATCCCAATAAGATTCGACAAAGTCTCTACCGGTATGTCCGCCTCCCAACGATACCACGGAAGCCCTTGCTCATAATCACCTTCTGAGTCTTTTACTTCTACCGACTGAAGATAGGCATTCTGTTCATTACATTCTGTTCCCCAGGCTTCCAGATTTGTTGTCTTCCCACAAGAAGTGGAATAATAATACGTTGTGACTATCTGACCCTGATATCGAACCACCTGCCCTTTTGTCTCCTCTACCGCCTGGTTTGTCGTATTCTGAGGCAAAGAATTCCCATACACCTGATAATCCGTACTATCATTGACATGAGCCTCATATTCTGGATACGCATAATCCTGCATTTGCTGATATGCATAACTCCGAGCGCACACAGCCTGTGCTTTCAATGCTTCTAATTCATATGAAGCAGGCATCTCACTGGGTACTACTTTACATAAATACGTCTCTACCGGCAGTTCATTAATAACTATCACACCTTCTGCCGTTGTCCGAAGCTCTAATATTCCAGCATAAGACGGTGTTCCACACCCTCTTTCTATACTCTGTAATGTAATCTCTCCTCCATCTCTGGCATAGATTCGGACATTTCCGCTCTGAAACCTCGGATCATCCGGGGCGAATATAACCGACTGCATTCCTTCCGTTTCTTCTGTCTCTTCACCATATGTAATTACCAGTCCGTTAACAGCTGATATCTCCGCTGTCGGATGGGCAACTTCGGCATACCCGTCGGTCATAATCAAGACCCGAATATTCGGATTACTTATTTCCATCTGAGCTTCTGGATTCTTCTGCAGTTCTTTTTCTTTCCTATATTCTTTTTTCTCAAAATTTTGAAATGAAGAAAACAATCCTCCCACGACAAACAGGCTGATTACAAGCATCAACAAATACCGGAGACATTTATACTTTCTATATCTATTATTTCTATATCTATTATTTTTTTTCAATCTGTACGTATCCTCTTGTCCAATACTTTTTTCTCAATGTATGCTTTTTTCTCTTTAAATATAACCAAAAAGACAGCCGCATACACGACTGTCTTCTATCTTTTGTATGGCCCCAAAATGCCGGTTTCTGTATTTTGACTCCTAGCCACAGCTAGGTGGGTGTCCGCATCCGCTTTTTTGTCTTCCCCTGCACAATTCGGAGGCCTGACATATTACGGAGATATAAGAGTCCCGTTTAAAGTTTTGTAGGTTCAAAATTACAGAAGTTATCGAACATCCCAGGTTTCTACTGAGGATATTATACCCCATTTATATAGATTTTACAACCTATAAAACTGTTTTTTATAACTGTGGTCCTGCAGAAACTAATGCTTTACCTGCTTCATTTCCTTCATATTTTGCAAAGTTCTTTACGAATCTCTCAGCAAGATCCTTAGCCTTAGCTTCCCATTCAGCTACTTCTGCGTAAGTATCACGAGGATCAAGAATTGCAGGATCTACACCTGGAAGTTCTGTTGGAACTTCGAAATTAAAGTATGGGATCTTCTTAGTAGGAGCATTCAGGATATCTCCATTTAAGATTGCATCAATGATACCACGGGTATCTTTAATAGAGATACGCTTTCCAGTTCCATTCCATCCAGTATTAACAAGATATGCTTTTGCACCGCTCTTTTCCATTCTCTTAACCAGTTCTTCTGCATATTTTGTTGGATGCAGTTCCAGGAATGCCTGTCCAAAGCATGCGGAAAACGTTGGTGTAGGCTCTGTGATTCCACGCTCTGTACCAGCAAGTTTTGCTGTAAATCCAGATAAGAAATAGTACTGTGTCTGCTCTGGTGTCAGTACAGATACCGGAGGAAGTACTCCAAATGCATCTGCAGACAGGAAGATTACATTCTGTGCAGCTGGTGCAGCAGATACAGGACGAACAATCTTCTCAATATGATTGATCGGATAAGATACACGTGTATTCTCAGTTACACTCTTATCAGCAAAATCAATCTTTCCTTCTTCATCCAGTGTTACGTTCTCAAGAAGTGCATCCCTCTTGATTGCATTATAAATATCTGGTTCAGATTCTTTATCCAGATTGATAACTTTCGCATAGCAGCCACCTTCGAAGTTAAATACACCATTATCATCCCATCCATGTTCATCATCACCAATCAGAAGACGTTTTGGATCTGTTGACAAAGTTGTCTTACCTGTTCCAGATAATCCGAAGAAGATTGCTGTATTTTCACCATTCATATCTGTATTGGCAGAACAGTGCATGGAAGCAATTCCCTTCAATGGCAGATAGTAGTTCATCATAGAGAACATACCTTTTTTCATCTCTCCACCGTACCATGTATTGATAATTACCTGTTCACGGCTTGTGATATTGAATACAACTGCTGTCTCTGAATTCAGTCCTAACTCTTTATAATTTTCAACTTTTGCTTTAGAAGCATTATAAACAACAAAGTCTGGCTCAAAACTCTCAAGTTCCTCCGCTGTAGGCATAATAAACATGTTCTCAACAAAATGAGCCTGCCATGCAACTTCCATGATGAAACGGATTGCCATACGTGTATCCTTATTGGCTCCGCAAAAAGCATCTACCACATAAAGCTTCTTATCACAAAGTTCTTTCACTGCAATATCCTTTACAGCAGCCCATGTCTCTTCAGAAGCCGGATGGTTATCATTCTTGTACTCATCAGAAGTCCACCATACAGTATCTTTGGAATTTTCATCCATTACAATGAATTTATCTTTTGGAGAACGTCCGGTATATACACCTGTCATTACGTTTACTGCACCAAGTTCACTAACCTGACCCTTTTCAAAACCTTCCAATTCCGGCTTTGTCTCTTCCTCAAACAATAAATCATAAGAAGGATTGTGTACAATTTCTGTAGTTCCTGAAATGCCGTACTTACTTAAATCGATATTCGCCATCTTTGTTTTACCTCTTTTCTTTCCTTAATCATAACCGCCGTAACACTTTCTGCCTTTGCATATTTCTGCCTTTTACAGCGGCATTTGTCTTATTATTACATTTTTTTCATAAAAAGTCAATACTTTAACAATCCTTTCGCGAAAGTTAATATTTTTTATTATTCATTTATTTTTCACCAACCGCATAATCACGTCTATGTTTTTATAAAAAATGCAAGATTATATTTTCAATCTTGCATTTTGTCAATATTATAATTTATGAAACTTATCTATTATTCATATAAATATTTTATATAACCGAAATCCAGCTCCAACCATTCAGTTGATTCCAAAATATTTTTGGTTGTATTTACGTAATTTCAGCATAAAGACAACAAGCATCATACATAGAACTGCCGTCATAATTACATACAGTATGCCAACACTGCTGATATAGGAATCGTACAGATCTACACACCCATCTAACAACAGGGTAATTCCCAACGCAAGAAGTGGCTTCCCGACATCTCTGCAATATCCCTCCAGGTCTTTGCAGCTTTTTTCATTTACACCCTTCGGAAGCAAGATTGTCTTCACAATCTCTTTTTTCACTTTTAACATATAATATCCATAAAGGCAGTAGATTCCAGCCCCCAGAGCAATTGCCCCAAAGAAACCATCCAACAGCATCTGTCCTCACTCCTTACACTTGCAATATACCTTTTACAGTTTCCTTCATCTTATCTGCATCACATTCCAAAGTATGAAGTATATTGGCATCCAGAATATCTTTGATTGCCTGTGGCATCTCTACACCAGATGTCTCTTCCAACACTTTCAGAAGTTCGAATTCATCTGCATCTGCATATTTTTCATCAATTGCCGTCATAACACTCTTAACGAACTTATATGGACTCGCCGTTGATGCAATCACACATTTCTTTGCATCACCAGTCTTAATCCTATACTGTTCACAGACATGCGCAGCAACAGCTGTATGCGTATCAATTACATATCCTGTCTTTTCGTAATTCTCACGGATACTTTCGGCAGTCTCTGCTTCATCTGAATATCCAGATGCAAAATCAGATAATTTTTCCTTCATATCCTCAGTAATCGTATAGCTTCCACTATCTTTTAATTCTTCCATTAATTCTCTGGTCTTCTCAGAATCTTCACCTGCAATCAGATAGATCAGACGCTCCAGATTACTGGAGATCAGAATGTCCATGGATGGTGAGGTCGTCAGCACAAACTCTCGATTCTTATCGTATGTACCTGTCTGGAAGAAATCAAACAGCACTTTGTTCTTATTAGATGCACAGATCAGTTTATCAATCGGCACTCCCATCTGCTTTGCATAGTAAGCAGCAAGAATATTTCCGAAATTGCCGGTCGGGACTACAACGTTGATCAATTCTCCCTCTGCAATCTCTTCATTTGCCAGTAATTTTGCATAAGCATTTACATAATATGCGACCTGCGGAACCAGACGTCCAATATTGATAGAATTAGCAGAAGAAAACTGGTATCCCTTTGCTGCAAGTTCCTGAGCCAGTTCTTTATCTTCGAACATTGCTTTCACACCACTTTGTGCATTATCAAAATTTCCATGGATCGCAACCACATCTACATTACTTCCTTTTTGCGTAACCATCTGAAGTTCCTGTACTTTGCTGACTCCGTTCTTCGGATAAAATACAATGATTCGGGTTCCTTCAACATCAGCAAATCCCGCCAAAGCAGCCTTACCCGTATCACCAGACGTAGCTGTAAGAATCACAATCTCATTTTTCACATGATTCTTTTTGGCCGAAGTAGTCAAAAGATGCGGCAATATAGACAATGCCATATCCTTGAACGCAATCGTTGCCCCATGGAACAATTCCAGATAATATGTATCATCTACCTTTACCAGCGGCGCGATCTCCTCAGTGTCAAACTTACTGTCATATGCTTTACGAATACAGTCCTTCAACTCCTCTTCTGTAAAGTCTGTCAAAAACTGCTTCATAACCGCATAAGCGGTCTCCTGATATGACATGTCTTTCAACTGCTCCATTGAAACATCGAGTGTCGGAAGTTTCTCCGGCACAAATAGACCACCGTCCGGAGCAAGACCTGTCAGAATCGCTTCAGAAGCTGTTACTTTAAAGTCCGAATTTCTTGTACTTTTGTAATGTAGATTCATCTTTTTCACCCTTCTATCATCCGCTATTTTTTACTATTTGTATATTTTACCAGGCCACCTGCAGCAATCAGCTTCTGCATAAATTCCGGGAAAGCCTGTCCCTGAAACTCTGTGCCTTTTGTACGGTTATAGATCTTTCCACTGTCAAAATCAACTTCCACTTCATCACCGGCATCGATTCCTCTTGCTGCCTCTGGGCATTCAATAATCGGTAATCCAATATTGATTGCATTTCTATAGAAGATTCTGGCAAATGTCTCTGCAATGACGCAGCTTACACCTGCCGTCTTGAGACACAGAGGTGCATGTTCTCTGGATGAACCACATCCAAAGTTTTTATTCGCAACAATCAGATCTCCCGGCTTCATCTTATTTACAAAATCTGGATCAATATCTACCATCGCATGGCTTGCCAGTTCCTGAGGATCATAGGAATTAAGATATCTTGCCGGAATAATAACATCCGTATCCACATTATCACCATACTTAAATACATGTCCTACTGCTTTCATTATCTGTCACCTACTTTCTCTGGATTCGCAATACATCCTGCAATCGCACTCGCTGCAGCCACTTCTGGAGACGCAAGATAGATCAGAGAATCTACATGTCCCATTCTGCCCACAAAATTACGATTTGTTGTAGACACACACTTTTCACCTGCTGCCATAACACCCATATGACCTCCCATACATGGTCCACAGCTTGGTGTATTCACAGCACAGCCTGCATCCACAAAGATATCCAAAAGTCCCTCTGCGATACACTGTTTGTAGATCTTCTGTGTTGCCGGGATTACCATAACACGTACATCTGGATGAACTGTATGGCCTTTCAAAATTGCTGCTGCTTTTCTCATATCCTCCATACGCCCATTGGTACAAGAACCGATTACAACCTGATTGATCTTGATTGGCTCCATCGCCTCAACCTCATCAATTGTCTTAGCATTACCTGGAAGGTGTGGGAATGCAACGGTCGGACGTACCTCTGAAAGATCAATCTCAACCACTTCATCATACTCTGCATCCTCATCAGCAGTATATATCTTGTATTCCTTCTTGGAATGTTCTTTCATATAGGCTTCTGTCTGTTCATCTACCGGGAAGATTCCATTCTTGGCACCAGCTTCAATCGCCATATTCGCCATTGTAAAACGATCATCCATAGACAGATTAGCAATGCCATCTCCAACAAATTCCATAGATTTATAAAGTGCGCCATCTACCCCAATCTTACCGATAATATGGATAATGATATCTTTTCCACTGACATATGGCCCTGGCTTTCCCGTCAATACAAACTTCATTGCGCTCGGAACTTTAAACCACAACTCACCTGTTGCCATACCTGTTGCAATATCTGTGGTTCCCACACCAGTAGAAAATGCACCTAATGCGCCATATGTACAGGTGTGTGAATCTGCACCAATAATGCACTCACCACCCACAACAACACCAGCTTCTGGAAGGATTGCATGTTCCACGCCGGATTTTCCCTGTTCAAAATACCATGTTAATCCCTGTGCTCTTGCAAATTCTCTGATTGCCTTAGAGTTCTCTGCTGATTTAATGTCCTTATTCGGTGTAAAATGATCTGGTACCAGAACTACTCTATCCTTATCAAACACATTTTCTGCCATCTCCCGAAAAATCGGCAATGCCATAGGTCCGGTGATATCATTTGCCATTACTACATCTAACTTCGCCTCTATCAATTGTCCTGCCACAACAGAATCGAGTCCTGCGTGAGCCGCCAATATCTTCTGCGTCATTGTCATTCCCATCACGACAACCTCCTATTCTTCTTCATTGACTTATCTTTTGAATACTACTTTCTCCATATTTTCCGTAGCCATGCGTTCATTTTACCACAAACAAATATAGTGGTGCAAGAAAGAATCAAGAATAGTACAAGAACCACTATATTTTCTTGATCACCAGTCTTAACGGATGCAATTTTTGCTGTCGTTTTGGATTTTGCTTCCACAAGTTTCTCAGGTTCCGTCTCTGGTTTCTCTATCTCCGGTGTTTCTTTTTCTGGTTCATCTGATTCTTTCGGTTTTTCTACCAGAATCTTCTCTTCATCTTTTTTCTCTTCCGCATTATCCGCGCAGACAACTACTTCATTATCTATTTCTTTTCCTATCACCGATTCATCCGTTATTGCCATCTGATACTCGACTATATAGCGTTCTCCAAGTTCTACACACTGTAAGAACTCTCCTGCATGAATGGTAAATGAATTTCCGTTGACAGAGATCACTGCATCTTGTATCACATTACGGGAACCATCCAGAAGAACAATGGAGTTTTTCTGAAGCTGTACTCCCTCAGTAAGAATTGTATCTGTAATCACCACATTTTTTGCCACCGCATTCTGAATCTGCTGTGTTACATCCATAGTATAAGTAACAATGTCTCCCAACTGATAAGTTTTTCCCGTTTTATCTGCATGTTTCTCAACCATAAGTTCCGGGCGCTCCATCCACTTCACTTGCAGAGATACTGCTGATGGTTCCACCGTGAGCAATTGTCCAGTTCCGATATCCTGGCTTCCGCCACCAGTTTTTACAACCAGCGTTCTCCACGCTTGATTCAAAGTCCCTTTTATCTGACCACTGTCCCAACTTGTTCCGTTACCATAAGCCACATCTGATGCCAGATAGAACTGCTCTTGCCCATGCACTGTCACCTGGCCCTGCAGACGACTTTGCTGGGTTACATTTACCAGAGTCACTCCTTCGGGCAAAGAAAGCACTAATGAATTCGATGTATCCCCTTCACATGTAACAACCTCTGTTCGCTGCACGCCCTCCTCAGCACTAAAAAATGCGGTTAAATTCTCCTGAGAAAGAGCAATATCTGTATCCGGTATATTTGGCCATCCCTGAATTGCGTTCGTATACTGAATTACTGCATTACTAATATCCGCATTCAATCCCTTGAACCCATCGCTATTTGAATCACACCCATCATAAATATAAGACAATATGCAGTGCGACAGACAATAGGCTCGATCTGGTTGATCCCACCCTCCTGTCAATGTCGGTTTCATATACACATCATACCCAGGTCCTCCATACACATAATACATTGCTTTTGCCAAAAGCTGGTCCTTATCCAACTCATCGGAGGAATAAGTTCCGTTATTCGGCGAGAGTTTACCGGGTTCCAGACAATATGCCATATTTCCATCCACATAATAATAATGTGTCGAATATCCCATATATTGGACGGATGCTCCCGTTACCAAAGAGACCTCCTTAGCTTCTGCCGTCATCGTACTACCGACTCCTATGATACCTAACACACTGAGAAACAACAAAACTACAGAAAAAAAGATAGATTTTTTATTTGTTTTTTTCATTTAAACACTCCTTTTTACACAAACACACTGAATAATTGAAATGATACTTCTACCCTCCTTTCCTGTATGGTTCTTTTCTCGTTTTGGAAATTGGGAACGAATCTTCCCGATGGGGATACCCCTTTGAATGATAATGATTAGATTTCTTAGACGAGTGCTCTTATCATATCTATATTTTCTTATTTTGTCAATACCACCGTTCAAAAAAGAACCGGATTACTTCCGGTTCTTTTTTACACGAAGTTTCAATTCTTCTAAAATCTCTTTGTGGTGTTTGGATTCCATCTTCGGGAATGCTTTTACCAGACGAATACTGACTCTTGTACTGCGTCCTGCCAGCTCCGCATATTTTGTTTTCAACTCTTCTATACGAGCCTTTTGTTCTGCCATGCGATTCTTCTGCTCAGTAATCCGTTCTTTTTGTTCTGCCATGCGGGTCTTCTGTTCTTCAGATACCGTCTCCAGCTTCTCACGCAGTTCCAAAGCTGCCGAATCCAGCTGTTTCTTGGCTTCTTCCTGGAATTCCATAGTTTCCATGACATTTTCGTATATATTTTCTCCAACCTTGTCGGAGAATTCTCTCAATTCTGCCGCAATCTTCTCCATTGCTTCCAGGCGTCTGTTCAGCTTCAACACTGCCGAAACAGTTACAACAATATCAACAACCAGAATCATCCCAAGCAACACACTCAGAGCAATTCCAACCTTCACAGGAATCCACGCCAACACTTTGTGGATGAACGGATGAATCACCTTTACAATGATCACGCACGCGACACCCCAGGCAAGGGAGAACACCAGGCATACATATCCCCCGATATTCAATGGCTGATTCGTATAATCCCACCATTTATGATGAAATAATTTATCCATCAGATAACCGGTCAGTCCCTCAATCACTGTTACTACAATTGTTGAGGTTATATAAAGGAGGAATAAGTTATTTTCAAATGGCGTCAGGAACTGAACGACCACTCCGACTCCGATTCCATAGACCGGACAGATCGGACCATTTAAAAATCCCCGGTTTACAAATTTTCTCTGTTGCGTAGCTGCGTAAGCAACTTCTGTACACCATCCAAAAAAGCCATATGTAAAGAAATAAAGTATAAAAAAATATGTCTGCATACGTCAACTCCCTTCAAATTCTTATCTAGAAAGTATACTTCACATTACAGTTTCCGTCAAATAGTAAATCTTTTAGTTTCCAAACACAAACAATCGGAAAGAATATCTGCACCCCAGATATCTTTCCGATGTTTAACATGCTTTATTATCTTCTATATCATAAGATATTACTCTGACAATCTGTTCTGAAAACGCAGATATGGAATCTCTATAGGATCTATAGGATCTACCGGATTCTCAATCTGCCCTTTTTCCTTCCGCTTACGCCGTCTCAGCAATTCACCGCCTTTATTGTAGAACCAGAATGAATATGTCAGGATCTTATCTGCCTTTCCCATCTTATCCTTTGTCGTCTTTCCATACAGAGTTCCGCCAGCTTCTATCGGAACTTTTCTGCGTATCAGGGAAATCAACTCCGTCTCACAAGTTACATATTCCGGTAATTCTGTATAGGCAAGTCCCACACATTCCAGCTTATGTGAATCACTGCCTCCAATCCCCGGCTTTTTATACTTTTTAGCCAGCTTCATTGCACCCTCATTGGACTCTGCTGGTTCACAAGCATTAAAAGCCTCGATAAAATCAAACCGTTTTATGATCTCTGGTGATTTGTAGAAGCGCTTCGTATTCGTAAAGCTAAGATACTTTCCGCCACATGGATGAGCCGGTCCCAGGATTCCACCATGACGATGAACAAAATCGATCAGCATACTTACCGGCATACCTCTCAGTTCCAAAAGGCGCATCTTCACCCCTTCAGGCATAATACAGATAATGTGACCCGCATCACAGGTATCATATTCGATTCCTTTTAGTACTACAAAGTCCTCGTGAACCTTTCCTTTCATATCATACTTCCAGTGACGGTATCCTTTGTAAGTATCATGGTCGGTAATCAACATACCGTCAAAGCCTTGTTCTTTTAGCTTGGTGATATATTCATCCAATCCCACTTTACTGTCTATAGAGCCCTCTTTTACATGACAATGCATATCGATCTTCATAACAAGGCCTCCTTCATTCATATTCTAAAACTATTATATCACATTTGCTTTAAAATACAATAAAACCGGATGGCTATGGATTAAATTACCTTTTTTTCATTTAATACATTTCTTACAATCAATGCACATACCAACCATGCAATGATATAAACAACTCCTGATATCTGCATTGACGAAAAACTATACGTCACCATCATTAATATCTGCAATACACATCCAATTAATGCAATTATCATATTCTTCTTTTTACCCATAATAAAGCACCTCTCCTTCTATAGCCACTACTATATCAGGAGAGGTGTGTCATAATCGGGACTTATAATTCTTCCGTGTTAAATATTTCTATATCATCATCTTCTGTATCATTTTCTTTTGGTACTTTTTTCACTTCTTCTGGATCTTCAAAAACATCCTCTTCATCCTCTTCATCATCCAGCATCATTCTTGCCTTCTCAACTTCCGACTCTCTGGAGACTTCTTCTTTCACTTTTCTGGAGTACACTTTTTCTTTTTTTCCAACCTTCCTGGACTGCATCATGAACTGCGCCCACATTCCAATCAATGCGATTAAAATACTGATTCCATAGCCAATCCACACATTCTGATTCAAACCTGCCAACGAGGCAATCGCCAGACCTGCTGATACTCCGCCCTCTAGTCCAGTTACAATAATAACAAGCGGTGTTGTCCAAAAAACAGACAAAACTGCCAATACCAAAGCAACAACAAAATAAATAATCAACAAAAATACAGGCTGAACACCCACAAGCGAAGCACAGATACCAAACACATAAAAGAGAATCAGGAAAAAAATCCCCAAACGACGCAGCCATGCAAACAAAACCGCAACAATAACCGCACTCACTCCGATCACCGCCAAGAGTGCTGTATCATTAAGTCCGATCATCAGCGCCACGACGCCTCCAATCACCGCTCCCACAACCAAACCAACAATTGCCGTAAGGACTCTTACTATCTTCAATCCAAAGAAACAGATTGCCAAACCTATTACAATAGTCACAATCAAAGCAATCATTAACATCTGTCTGGTCCATGCCAGAAATACATTGCCGTTTTCTCCTAACATTCCCAGCAAGTCACTTCCCATCAGGTTCATCATTTCTTCCATGCCAATATCTCCTTTGTCCCCTATTACTTATTTTTACCGCTACCATTATAACATTATTTACCACTTTTATTCAATTGGGGACGTAGTATTTTGCAAAAATACTACGTCCCCAATTGAATTTTGCCCTGTACCTTTTTGTTCAAAAAAAAGTCCCTTCGAAATTCGAGGGACTTTCCAACATCACACTAAACTTGCTAAAATTCAACTGCGCCTGTCTCTGTTCCGTTAATTACATAGTAAACAGCATTTTCTTCAGGCTTAATATATAATTCCATTGTCTTAATATCGCCAACTTTTTTGCCGGATTTTGTCCATGATTTTTTTACGCTGGCAATGATTTCTTTTTCTTCTACCTGTTTTCCATAACACTGAACATAAGTACTTACTTTGATTTCTTTTTTCGCTGTTGTTTTTTTAGTTGTTGTTTTCTTGGCTGTTGTTGCTGCCTTTTTTGCAGGTGCTTTCTTCTCAGGTGTCTTTTTCTCTGTTGCTTTCTTTTCTGCGGGGGTCTTAGCCGGTTCAGCTTTTGCTTCCGGAGCTACCTTTGTCGCTGTGTTTGTTGCTGCAGTTTCTTTTACAGTTTCATTAGTTGCTGGTGTTACTTTCTTTGTGGCCATGATAATTCCTCCTCAATCTTCCTAAGCCTCATCACCTAGTTCAAGTTATTATAGCATACTTTTTCAAAAAAGCAATTTTTGCTCCTCACTATGCTATCTCCTTTTTCTTAGGCAAATATTTCCAAAATAACCCCTGCGATCACCGAAATAATATACAGAACTCCTACTATTTTTAGATTTTCTTTTTTCTCTCTGTTAATTTTAAACAATACGACCAGTCCAATTCCCGCCCCGGTACACAAACCTGCAATAACAGATGCAAAAGAGATTGCTCCGTTTAAATATAGCTGTGTCAGAATCACAGAAGCCGCACAATTAGGAATCAGTCCAATAACTGCAGCTATGAATGGCTGAAAGATTGTATCTCCTAGCAAAAATGTAGATAATTGTTCAATTCCGAAAATCTCTATGCAAAGATTCAGTACTCCAGTAAATACCAACAAATACACAAATATTTTGATTGTATGATGCCATGCCGGTTTTAAAATCGCAGACTCTTCTTCATGACATCCACATTCATCGCAGAGATTTCCACTTTCTTTTGGTATGGATATCTTCTTTTGAAAGAAAATGTCTATCGCATATCCTGCAACAATAGCGATCACCACTTTTGCCACAAGCAATATCCCAACTTCTTGTACAGCATCAGGATTCCCCAGCATAATTAAAATTGCCTCATCTGAAGTTGCAATAAATACAGACAGAAGTGTCCCCACGGAAATAATTCCTCCTGCGTAAAGATTCGCTGCCATAACGGAGAATCCACACTGAGGGATGCATCCTGCGACCGCTCCAAAGATCGGACCTGCCTTTCCTACTTTTGCCAGAACCTTTTCTGTAAATTCACCAGAATAATGCTCCAGTGCTTCTATCAATATAAAGGCTACAAATAAATATGGCAGCATTTTCAAGCAATCCAGACCGGTATCCAGTATCACGTCCTTTATCATTTCCATATATATTGTCCTTTCTGTTTTTGACCTAATAGGTCTATTTTAGATGTTGTTTCGTGAATTTACAAGGAGAAAATGAAAAAATGAGAAAATCTATCCTTTTTTCAAAAAAAATCTTGTATACTTATACTATGTTAAACTTAAGTAGGAGGGATTATTTTGAGTACATTTGAACGAATTTCATCTGGGCTTTCCGGCCTGGATTCCATCCTTGATAACATTCGTCTGGGCGACAATGTCGTATGGCAAGTTTCAACTATGGAAGAATATCTATTCTTTGTAGAACCATTTTATCAACAGGCGCTAAGCGATGGACGCAAGATTCTGTATATGCATTTCACTGGTCACCCAAAGCTTCTGGATGAATCTACCCAAGTTCCGTGCTATGAATTTGATCCATCCGAAGGATTTGAAGCTTTCACCATGAATGTTCGAAAACGAATTGCTGCAGAAGGAAAGGATGTCTTCTATATCTTTGACTGTCTGTCGGACTTGCAGGCTGCATGGGCCACCGACCTGATGATGGGAAATTTTTTCCAGGTAACCTGTCCTTATCTGTTTGAACTAAATACTGTCGCTTATTTTCCAATTCTTCGCGGGCTCCACTCTTTCGATGCAATTGCCCGTATTCAGGAGACGACTCAGCTTCTTCTGGACGTCTATAGCGATGCCAACAGCTTGTATATCAATCCGCTCAAAGTATGGAATCGTTATTCACCAAATATGTTCCTTCCACACCAATACATTACAAAGGATGGTTCTTTTCTACCTCTGCGCGGAGGATATGAAGTCAGCCGATTTTACACCCTGGTGGACAACATGACTCGCATCTATGAAAATCAGAACCTGGACAGTTGGGAACGTTTCGTATCGGATGCCAGCCGCATTTACCATAAAGACCGTACTTTTTCCGCAGAGACAGAAGATACCTTCTGCCAGAATATGATGTCACGTGATCCAAAGATTCTGGAATTGCTGAAGATATATTTTGAACCAGAGGATTATTTTCATATCTATAATCGTATGATCGGAACCGGAAGTATTGGTGGAAAAGCCTGTGGCATGCTTCTCGCGAGAAAAATCGTTGCCAAAGATGCGCCAGAAGTATTTCAACACATGGAACCACATGACTCCTATTATCTTGGTTCAGATGTCTTCTATACTTATATTGTACATAATAAGTTCTGGCGTCTTCATATCAGTCAAAAGACAAAAGAAGGATACTTCCGTCTGGCCCCTCAGATCGAAGAAGCATTCAAAAACGGAGTCTTTCCAGAAGCAACAAGGCAACAGTTTATTCGTATGTTAGAATATTTTGGGCAGCGCCCGATCATTGTCCGCTCCAGCAGTCTTCAGGAAGACGGTTTTGGAAATGCATTTGCCGGAAAATATGAATCTGTCTTCTGCATTAACACCGGTGATATCACCGAGCGTCTGACGGAACTGGAAAATGCTGTCCGCACCGTATATGCCAGTACCATGAATCTGTCTGCACTGGAATACCGGAAACAGCGCGGGCTTGGTTATAAGGATGAACAGATGGCTCTTTTGATTCAGCGTGTATCCGGTTCCATGTACGAAGATTTTCTGATGCCTAATGCTGCCGGCGTCGGATATTCCTACAGTTCCTATCGCTGGAGTGATTCTCTGGATGCTTCCTGCGGAATGCTGCGACTTGTCATGGGGCTCGGAACCCGTGCGGTCGACCGTACCGAAGGAGATTATCCACGAATTGTCAATCTGGCTCAGCCAGAAAGTTCTACCCTGACCGACAGTTGGGCAAAGCATCAATACTCCCAGCGTTATGTAGATCTGATTGACTACCGGAATAAGGCACTTGCCACCCGTTCGGTCAAAGAGGTTACTCCTTATATGGATCCATGGTATAAACGAATGGTTCTGGAACATGATTTTGATGCAGAACGAACCTTCCGGGAACGAGGACAGCATCGTGAGATCCTCTTCGCAAGTTGTGAAGGTCTTGTTCGGAATAAAGCATTTACCGAATGTATGAAGTCTCTTCTTCGCACATTGCAAAACGCATATAATTATCCGGTGGATATTGAATTTACGATCAACAGCAATGCTTCCGGTGAATTCGTCTTCAACCTGCTTCAATGCCGTCCGCTTCAGATCGGTACATCACGGGACGCAGTCACTGTTCCAGATTTTCCAAAGGAACAGACCGTCTTCTCTGTGACCAATTCCTCCATGGGAGGATCCCAGTCTGAACGGATTGACTACATTGTATGGGTAGACTCCAAGGGCTACTATCAATGTCCATATAAGCAAAAACCGGACATTGCCCGTATTATCGGTGACATCAATCATTATTTCCGAAAAAGCAACGAGAAACTTATGCTCTTCGTTCCGGGAAGAATCGGCACATCCTCACCAGAACTTGGCGTTCCAGTAACATTTGCGGAGATTCATCATTTCCATGCCATCTGCGAGATGTCTGACAGTGAAGTCGGTTACATGCCAGAACTTTCTTACGGTAGCCATATGTTTCAGGATCTGGTAGAAGCAGAGATTTTTTATACCGCCATTTTTGACAATAATAGAACAATCCATTTCAATAAGGACTTCTTCAAAGATGAACCAAATGTATTGACCAACATTCTTCCCGACTGCAGAGAATATACGGATATCATCCGAGTCTACAACCTGCATGGAAAAGGAATACATCTATACTCTGATGTAAGAAACGAAAAGACAGTGCTGGGATAAAGCACTGTCTTACGTTTTTATTAAAAACTTTTTCTCTTTTAAGGTGTTCTCTATCATATCTAGAGTATCTTCGCTGTCTGCAGTAACCTTATGATAATGATAGTTAGATGTTATATTCTTCAATGGACTGGACTTGCCACTTCGGATATCTTCCATAAATTCTCCCACTTTTCTTCTGGAATTAATATGAAGTTCTGCCTCGATATGACCATATACCCGGTGATTGACCATAACATTTTCTACACAGCCTCCCAGATCAACGATGGCGCACAATTCTTCTTCCAATTGATCATCGGTATGCTGTACTTTAAATACTCTGCTGACCGTCTTCGGAGTATTCAAGATATATCCCCGGTTTGTGGAGATGATATCGTAACCCGCCGCACGAATCAATGCAATGTCCTGCACAATGACCTGGCGGCTTACTTCATATGTGGAAGCCAGCCTGCTTCCTGACACCGGCACTGCACTTGCTTGTATCTGCCGGATAATCTCTGTTCTTCTTTCAGAACCAGTCATAAATGCTTCTCACCTCCCTGATCATATACGAACTCTTTTGCTGGTTTTCCTTGCAGCACTCATTGTCTGCACAGCTATTATACCACATGAAGATTCTTTAGGGAAATATCTAATATTGGTGCAGAATGAGTCAAAGCTCCGCTGGAAATATAATCCACGCCCAAGGATGTCAGACGTCCGATATTCTCTCTGGTAACATTTCCTGAACATTCTGTCTTGGCGCGTCCATCTATGATACGGATTGCCTCTTGCATCTCTTCTGTAGACATATTATCAAGCATGATGATATCTGCGCCTGCTTCAACCGCTTCTCTCACCATATCCAGATTCTCCACTTCCACTTCAATCTTTCTCACAAAAGGAGCATATTCCTTTGCCATCTGAACCGCTTTCGTAACACTGCCGGCTGCACCAATATGATTATCCTTCAGCAATACTCCATCCGACAGATTATACCGATGATTATATCCTCCGCCTACGCGAACTGCATATTTTTCAAAAATCCTCATGTTCGGCGTTGTCTTACGAGTATCCAACAGTTTCGTATGACTGCCTTCTAACAGTGATGCGACCGAATGCGTATAGGTCGCAATTCCGCTCATACGCTGAAGATAATTCAAGGCAACCCGCTCACCAGATAACAGGACACGGATATCACCAAGAACCTTTCCCATCAGCTGTCCATTTTTCACTTCGTCTCCATCTTTACAATACAACTGAACCTCTGTATCTGCATCCAGCAACTGGAACACTCTGGCAAATACCTCAAGCCCAGCGATAATTCCATCCTGTTTGCAGATTAGATCCACTTCGCCTTTCACCGCTTTTTTCATCACAGAATTCGTGGTTACATCCTCACTGGAAATATCTTCTTTCAACGCTTCCAGAATCAGATGATCCGCCTGTAAAGTCATTGTAATCTTATTCATAATCTAATGTCTCCTTCTCTTCACACTATAAGCGTCCAATCTTTTGTGCTGCCCGTTTTGCAAATACCATACTCTCCAGTAGCGAATTACTTGCCAGACGATTCGCCCCATGTACACCATTGCAACTCGTCTCACCAACAGCATACAGATGATCCATAGAAGTCCGGCTGTCAGAATCCACCCAGATTCCACCCATAAAATAATGCTGCGCCGGCACTACCGGAATACATTCCTTCGTTACATCGTACCCTTCTTCGAGACAATGCTGGTATATATTCGGAAAATGCTTCATAATCTCCTCTTTCGGGATATGCTCCATAGAAAGCCATACATATTCGGAACCGTCTTTCTCCATCTGTTCATGAATAGCCTTTGTCACCACATCCCGCGGCAACAGCTCATCAACAAAACGCTCTTTCTTCTTATTATATAACACAGCACCCTCTCCTCGCACAGATTCCGATATTAAGAATCGTCGTCCCGGCTTTTCAGAATAAAGTGTCGTCGGGTGAATCTGCACATAGTCCAGATGTTCCAGGCGAATGCCGTGTTTTTTCGAAATATCAAGTGCATCACCTGTCAAATGTGGGAAATTCGTAGAATGCTTATATTTTCCGCCAATACCGCCACTTGCCAGAATCGTATTCTCTGCATATACAGTCAGCTTACCATGTTCATTTTCTGCCAGAATACCGATACATCTTCCATCTTCTTCAATAATATCCGTCATAGCTGTATATTCATAAATAGTCACATTGTCAAGTTTCTTGACCTGTGCCAACAGCTTACTTGTAATCTCCTTTCCCGTAATATCCTCGTGAAATAAAATTCGTGGTTTTGAATGAGCACCTTCTCGTGTATACTCAAACTCTCCATCCTTTTTTTCAAATTCCACTCCATATCCAACCAACTCGTTGATAATATCTCTGGAACTTCGAATCATAATATCTACAGATTCTCTGCGGTTTTCATAGTGCCCCGCCTTCATTGTATCTTCAAAATAGCTGTCATAGTCAGATTCATCTCTCAAAACGCATATTCCTCCCTGAGCCAGAAAAGAGTCACTGCTCTCCAGATCTGATTTTGTAATCATAAGAATCTTCTTGTCCGAGGGCAGATGAAGTGCACTGAACAGACCAGCCACTCCTGTACCAACAATAACAACATCGGTATATATCTTCATCTTTCAATCCTTCCCGGTGCCAAAATGCCCCATTTATTCGCAGATACTTTTTGTTCTGCCTCCTCTTTACTTCGCAAGCTCCAGCATTCTCTCCAATGGTTTCACAGAAGCTTCGCGAAGCTCTTCTGTAATCTGGACTTCATTCTCTCCTGTCTCCAGAACATGCAATATCTTTTCCAAAGAATTCTTCTTCATATTTGGACAGGTCGGAACTGACTTCGGAAAATAAAACTTCTTTTCCGGATTGTTCTGACAAAGCTTATAAGAAACTCCTTCTTCCGTACAGATAATAAATTCTTTTTCTTCGCTTTCAGTCGCGTATTTAATAATCCCGGACGTACTTCCAATATAATCAGAAATCTCCAGAATCTCTGTCCTGCATTCTGGATGAGATAATACTTTTGCCTCTGGGTGTTCCTTTTTTACTTCCAGAACTTCCTCTGCCTGCATTCTTTCATGCGTCGGACAGAATCCTTCATTATACACAAAATTCTTCTCCGGCACAAGCCCTGCAATATAATGAGCCAGATTACGGTCCGGAATAAAGAAAATGTTTTTATTGGGAAGTGCCTTTACAATCTTCACTGCATTCGCCGAAGTTACACATACATCAGAATATTTCTTCAATTCTGCTGTAGAATTGATATAACACACAACCGCCAGATCTTCATATGTATCCCGCATCTTCTGAATAATCTCAGGATCTGCCATATGCGCCATCGGGCAATCTGCGCTCAGATCCGGCATAAGCACTGTCTTCTGGGGATTCAATGCCTTGGCGCTCTCTCCCATAAATTCAACACCGCAGAATACAATGGTCTGCTCTTTAAGCCCAACGGCTACTTTACTAAGATAATAGGAGTCCCCAATATAGTCTGCAATTTCCTGTACTTCCGGCTTCACATAATAATGTGCCAGTACCACTGCGTTCTTCTCTTTTTTTAACTCATTAATCTTATCTACGATAGTCATAACTTTTTCTCTCCTTTTTCAGACTCAGACCATTATACCACTGTAATTTACATATGACAAGACAGTTGTATTTACAAGTATTGTTTTTTGGAGATAAATGGAATCCTGTGGATTATAATCCCAATCACAGATATTCAAAGGTAATAAAAAAGAATGGGAAAAGATATCATAACCTTTTCCCATTCTTTTAATCTACAGATTTTAGTGATTCTGCCATGCTGATGCGTTTTAATTTGCCATTCATGACAAGATCTACAAACCAGGCAAATGCAAAAGTCAACAGTATACTATACACATAACTGACCGGTGCAATCCGGACATCAAATGCTACCTGATCTACCTTTACCTGTGACATCACGAACATATGGAAATATTTGCCAAGCACAAGCCCTGCCAGCGTTCCTATAAATGTCAATATCATGTTTTCACGGAATACATAACTTGCAGTCTCATTCCTATAAAAGCCCAGTACCTTAATCGTTGCGATTTCTTTTATACGTTCCGTGATATTGATATTGGTAAGATTATACAATACAATAAATGCCAGTCCGGCCGCACATACAATAATTACCACTACTACCAGGTTCATACTGTTCATCATATTGGCGAAACGAGTCTTGGTATCTTCAGATACCGTTACATTCGTTACTTCATCCATCTTCATCAGATCTGCAGAAAGCTGATGCACATCTGCTTTTTCTGAGGCGTTGATATAGACAGCATTCAGAGATGCGTCCTCCCCCATGTATTTCTCATAAGTTTGCGTCGTCATGTATACATAATTTCTAATGTGATTTTCAAAGATACCACTGACTTTAAGTTCCATGGTCTCATGGTCCTCATCCTGTAGTGTAATGGTATCTCCTACTTCTATCTCATAGTTCTCTGCAATCGCCTCGGAAAGAATACACTCTCCCTCTCCCGGAAAAGATATTTCAGTACCATCCGGATCTTTCAGATGTACAAATGGCGAGATATCTTCCTTCTCATCCACTGCAACCAGATTGATACCCTTCAATTGGTCTCCATGAACAAGATCCATACTCTTTTCCATCACATAGATAGACTCCGATACCTCTTTACCAAGTGACTTCTTAATCTCATCCTTTGTACTTTCCTCTGCTTCATCTGTCAATGTTACACTCATATCATAGACCTGAATGTTATCATACTGGTCACTGGCAATATTGGTCACTGAATCCCTGACACCAAATCCGGTGACAAGTAATGCTGTACATCCGCTGATACCGATTACCATCATCAGGAACCGTTTCTTATAACGAAATACATTCCGATAGGACACTTTATATAAGAATTTCAGGCGTTTCCAGATAAATGGCACTCGCTCAAGAAGCACTCGCTTTCCGGCCTTTGGCGCTTTTGGTCTCATCAGCTCCGCTGCCACCTCACCAAGTTCCTTGCGGCAAGTCAGGAACGTAGTTCCGGCAGAACATGCTACAGACACAATCAATGAGATCAGACCAAGCTGCCAATCCAATACATATGACAGTTTTCCTACATCGTACATCATTCCATAGGCATACCAGATGACATTTGGGAACAGCCAGGTTCCGCCAAAGAATCCAATCATACAACCTAACACTGCTGCTGTGCTTGAATAGAACAGATACTTGCCCATAATCGATGACTTACTATAACCCAGTGCTTTTAACACACCGATCTGCGTTCTCTGTTCTTCAATCATCCGGCTCATCGTAGTAATACATACCAGTGCCGCTACAGCGAAGAAGAATACCGGGAATACATTGGCAATTCCATTGATGATTGCCGAATCACTCTCGAAACATGCATATCCAACATTCGTATTTCGATCCAACAGATAGCTTTCCGGTGATGCAAGATCTTCGATCTCTTCTCTTGCATCCGCAATCTTCTTCTCTGCATCTGCAATCTCATCTACAAATTCCTGATAGCCTTCCCCATACTCTGCCAGACCATCGTTATATTCCTGCCATCCATCCTGAAGCTCTGCTTTATTCTTTGCGATCTCAGCTTTTCCACTCTCAATCTCAGCCTCTCCTGCAAAGAATGCATTCCAGCTTTCTGCTATCTGCTTCTTTCCAGACTCAATCTGGGCTTTGCCGGAATCCAATTCCTTCTGGGCAGCCTCCAGTTGGGCTCTTACTGCTGCAAGCTGGGCATCTGCATCATCTAAGTTCTGTCTCTGGGCATCGATTGTTTCCTGCGCTGTCTGAATCTGTTCCAGATGATTCGTAATCTCTTTCTGTTTTTGAGCAATCGCAGCGGAAGCACCTGCAAGTTTTCCATTCATAATGGCTATTCTTTGTGCAGCAGACAGGGTGCTTGTGTCAGTTCCTTCTCCGGTACTCCCTTCCGACAATCCTGAAAGTAATTCATCCACCGCCTCTTCCAATGGCGCAAGAATCGCTTCTTTTTGTTCTGGCGGAAAAGAATCCAATGCGGCCGCATCTAATAAATCAACCTGTTGTTGCAGCTTTGAGACTTGATTCTGTGCCTCATTTAGCTGATTTTGTCCAGCTTCTAATGCCGCTTTATTCTCATTCAACTGCGTCTGACTGCTTTCCAGCTGTTGTCTTCCTTCTGCTGCCTGCGCTTCTTTTTCCACTAATAGTGCCCAGTTACTTTCCAGTTCTGCCGCACTACTATTTAATACAGCTTCATTCTGAGCAAGTTCTGATTCCGCATTCTGTAGCTGTGAACGGCTGGCATCCAGCTCCTTCTGGCCATCAGCCAGTTCTTTTTTTGCATCAGCGATCTTGCGGTCCGCGTCTTCCAGCTTCGCTTTCGCCTCCTCAAGTTCTGCTCTTGCATCGGCAAGCTCTGCTTCTCCCTCCGCTCTTCCATCAGCCAGTTCCTGTTCCGCATCATTCAACTTCTCTTCTGCATCTGCCAGGATTCTTGCATAGTGATGTTCTGCCGCCTCTTTCGCCAGATCTTCCCATTCCTCTTCCTTATCATCCATATAAGCATCATATTCATCACTGTATATCTCATAATCCTGATCAAACTTCACCAGAATCTCTGTATAATAGTCTGTATCAAAGCTCTCCCATGGAAGATACATGAAGCCACTGATGCGTCCATTTCCAAGAGAAGTATTGCCTCTCTCAAACTGTATATAATTGGAGGATTGCGCCAGTCCTACAATGGTATATTCTGTTTTTGTAAAGCATTCCAGATCATCTTCATCGTTCGTATCCGAAAGCACCAGCGTCTGCCCGATATCTTTCTTGGTAAAACAAGAAGAATCCAAAAGACACTCTCCGGCATTCTTCGGCATACGGCCTTCCATAAGTTCAATTCCATTTATATCTTCCGGGAGATTATAGGCCTTTAACACCATTTCATTCTCTCCGTCAATATTGCACAGAACATCCATATTGAAGACACCTTCTGCGTACCTTACATCCTTCTGCTTAGCAAGGAAGTCCACATCCTCTTGTTCAAAGCCAAGAGAAGACAATATCCGGTAATCATAGAATTGCTTCTCCGTCAAATATTGATTGACCGTCTTTACCATAGCAGGCTGTGTCACTTTCAGACCCGAAAAAAGGCCGACTCCCAAAGCAACAATCGCAAGAATCGCAAGAAATCGGCCCATACTTTGTTTAATTTCCCGTGTAGTAGATTTCCACATATTCGACTTCATTTTCCACCTGTCCAAAAAAGCATAAATTGCAGATATTTTTCAATAATATAGAATTATTTTAACATCTTTTGGCACAAGATTCTATTAAATATCTGTGAAAAATAAATGAATCACTTGGGCGAGGTATTCACTCTGTCAGATCTTTCTCATGATAGATCTCATATAGTCTTTCGTACAGTCCCGAAAGCTTTCCATAGATATTCTTAAACACTTCCTCATAGAGCCTCTCGTAGATCTTGTGCTGCTCAAGATTCGGTTCAAAGACATCCTTTTTATGCACCATGGATTCCACGGCTTCCTCATAACTTGAGAACACACCAAGCCCTACAAATGCTGCCATCGCACATCCGATTCCGGTCACTTCATAGCTCTGGGTCCTGATTGCAGGAATTCCGAACATATCGGCGGTAATCTGGCAGATCTCCCGGCTCTGCGAGCCTCCTCCGCCAAGATACAATTCCTGAAATTTATGGCCAGATCTTCGCTCCATCAGCTTCATTCCATCCATCAATGCAAAGTTGATACCTTCTATGATTGCCCGGTATATATGAATCCTCGTATGCTGGTCTGAGAATCCAATCACTGCCCCTCTTGCGTTCGGCATGGTAATATTCGGTGTGAAATACGGCTGGAACAAAAGCCCCTCACAGCCTGCCGGGATCTCTCCCAGTCGCTGATTCAGGAGTTCTTCTGCCGACAGGCCAAGCTTCTTCGCCTGCCCAACTTCCTTTTCTGCAAACTCTTTCTTAAACCAGGAGATGAGCCAATACCCCCGGAATATCTCAATCTCCGGAGTAAATCGCCCCTGGATGATCGAATCATATGGCGGGATAAAACGTTCTGGCTCCAGATATTTATCAATGGTAAATGTTATCGTTGCGGTTGTCCCCAGACCAATGGCTGCTTTCTCCCTGCTGACACATCCAAGTCCCAGGATCTCACAGGCTTTATCTGAACCTGTTGCAATCAATTTCATTCCTTCTGGAAGGCCTGTCTCCTCCGAAGCCTGTGCGGTAATCGTACCAAGTACTTCCCCAGATTCTTTGATCTCACACAGCTTCTCTTCTTCTACATCGAATACCGGACGGGTCAGTGCTCCTTTTCTCTGCCAGTTTCTGGACTGACTGTCGAACGGGATATGCCCTACCTGGCTTGCTGCCGCATCCACCATCTGACCAGTTAATCTGAAAATAAGATATCCACTTAGCAGCAGGTATTTGTATGTCTTTTCCCACACTTTTGGCTCATTCTCCCTGATCCAGTTACAATGAGACTTCTGATACTGCACATTGGCAGTCTCCTCCATCCCCACTGCTTTAAAGAGCATACGGGTGACCTGAGAAAACTTCGGTTTTCCCTCGGCTTTTCGCTTATCCAGCCACAGAATCGCCGGGCGAAGCGGTTTTCCATTCCGATCAACACATACAACAGTATCACGGATCGTAGTGATAGCTGCCGCCTCAATCTTTTCAAATATCTCTGGATACCTCTTTTTTAAATCCTGCGATGCCTGACAGATATTCTGATAATAAAAATCGGCATCCTTTTCTGCCCAGTCCGGGTTCGGAGATTCATACGGTTCCTGGTGCTTCACCTGGCTTTTTGCCAGGATCTCGCCTCTCTGATTGATCAAAAGTGCTCTTGAACTCTGCGTTCCTACATCATACGCAAGCACGATTCTATCTTCCATTGCAGTCCCCCCTTTCACTGCTACTGGATATCTTCCCGCAAGAATCGTTTTTCCTCTTCTTTCAGATCCAGACCAAGCGTACCGCCTGGATTCATCATGTTATCTGGATCAAAATATTCTTTTAACACTTTAAATACGCCATACTCTTTTCTTCCCAGCTGACCTTCCAGCCATGGTGCAAACATCTTTCCAATCCCATGATGATGGCTCATGGACGCACCAGACTTCTGGATCGCATCCAGAATTGTGGCATGATATGCCTTAAATTCCTCAGCATCCGACATTCTTGTGATAAAGATAAAGTACAGATTCGCTCCCTGTGGATAACAGTGGGACATATGTGTAGTAACAATGGTATTCGGAAGTGCATGACATACCTTTCTCACTTCCTGATGCACTTTCGCCATATTCGACCAATTCACCGTACACTCTAACGTATCCGTCATAATTCCAAAGTCCAACAAGGTATCTCTCAGATACGGATCGTTGAATCTTCCCTTTTCCCAACTCTTGGTCACGAAAGATGTCAGACTCATTCCGCCGTATTTGTGGGCGATCCGCTTAATATTCTTCGCTACATTTTTAGAAAATCCTTTCTCTCCGTCAGTAAATCCCAGGAACAGGCATCTCTGCATATCCACATATCCACGCATATCCAGAAGATTCCAAAGAGGGGTCTCATCTACATTATAAAGGCGAAGCATCAGATTGGTCTCTTCCGGGTCAGACAGGCGGAATACGGATGCATTGCCGGCCTCGCACTGCATCATTTCCCGTGCTGCTGCCCGGGCAACCTTCCAGTTCTTAAAGATAAAGGAGAAGCGCTTTCTGTTCTCCGGCATATAGCGGAATACCTTTAATGTTACCTCCGTCAACACTCCAAAAGCCCCTTCACTTCCCATCATAATCTGATTCAGATTCGGACCGGTGGCCTCTCTTGGATAATGACTGGTCTGGATCGTTCCGATTGGCGTTGCATACTTCTGTGATAATACGATATCGGTGATACATCCATAATAAGTACTGTTCTGTCCGGCACCTCTGGTCACTACCCAGCCGCCCACACTGCTGTATTCAAAGGACTGTGGGAAATGTCCACAGGTATACGCTCTTTTGGCTCCGTATAACTGCGGTGCATTGTTCAAAGCTTCTTCCAGCTGTGGCCCTGAGATTCCACTCTGTACGGTAATCGTCTGGTCCACTTCGTTAAAGCTTAGTACTTTATTGAATCTCTTTCGCATATCCAGAGAGACCCCGCCCTTGGTCGGCTCCACCCCTCTGGTCACACTGCTGCCACCGCCATACACATACAATGGAATCTTCTGCTCCGTACAATACGCTACGATTTTCTCCACTTCTTCTGTTGTTCCCGGATACAGAACCACATCCGGCAGGCTGTCAATCTGACGCTGACGCAGTCTTGCAGCATCATACCCGGTCTTTCCATAAGCAACTGCAAGTCTTGGATAATCTTTTGTTGTTACATTGTCTTTTCCCAGAATCTCCACAAATGCATCCAGATGCTTCTGCTCCAGATTGCATGGTGCATCCAGCTTGACCGGGTCCATCCCGATATCACCTGCATAAGACTTAAAATCATCGTCCGTCATCTTGAACTTCTCCTTCATCATCTTATACAAAGATTCCTTCGGATACTTCACAAACTCTGGGTCTCCCCATCGGAAAATAGACCGATAACTGTCCTTTGGAGCAGCCTCCTTTACCCATTTTGGTTCAAATCCTTTATACGGTTTCGCACTCATTTTCATTCTCCTCTCTACTCAGTCGATTACTCGTCACAATAATATCTACACCTGATCCAAGAACATTTTCCAGCAACACATCCCCCCGTCTGACATGCCGGTCCACCAGGATATGATTGATCTCCTTCATAACATCAAAGATTCTCTCTTTTGGAATCTCGCCGGACACCCGAACCGGCAATACCGGTACTTCCGGATAGATGGTCCGGACTGTGCTGCAGATGGTTCTCATCGGATGTGTCAGCTCTGCAATGGCAAATGCTTCTCCTCTCTTACATTTATTGCCTGTAACATGGAGTATTCCTTCTACTTCTTCAATCTGCAGCGTACATCCATTGGGGCAGGTAATACACGTCATCTCCCTCATCTCTTCCCGCCTCCTTTTGCTTCCTTTCGAACGGATATCTTCACTTTAGAAGATTCTGTCAGGTGGAATCTCTGGAAATCCAGTTCCAGATGCTCCATCTCTGGCGGTTTCAGATTCGTATACTTCTTCTCGAATACATTCTTCCCATCTATCTCAATACATAACGTACCATACGGTATCGTCTCTCTGCTTCGAAAATACATCACAACATGTTCCAGTCCCTGCTCCAGATTCAGGCTCTGTGGTACCAGATACTGTAAGGATGCATCTGTATCCAGCTGTACCTTCTTCCTGCCTGGTTTCCAGTTCTTCCGATAGCCTGCCGCCGCCTTCCCGGCAAGTTCACCACTTTCAGATACATAATCCACCAGGTCATTGACATGGAGTGCATTTCCACAGGAGAACACTCCTTCTACATTGGTCATAAACAGATTATCACAGGCAGGTCCTTTGGTATGTCCATCCAGTAAGACCCCCAGATTCTCCGCAATCTCATTTTCCGGAATCAGGCCGACCGACAGAATCAAAGCATCACACTCTACCAGCCTCTGCGTTCCCGGAATCGGCTGCATCTTCTCATCTACCTTTGATATCTCTACAGCCGTCAGTCTGTCCTCTCCAAATACTCGTGTCACCGTATGGGACAGATGTAATGGGATGTTGTAATCCTCCAGACATTGAACAATATTTCTCGTAAGACCGGATGGTTCTGATTTCACTTCATAGACGCCTTCAACCTCTGCACCTTCTAACGTCAGGCGACGTGCCATGATCAGGCCGATATCGCCGCTTCCCAGAATGACACATTTCTTTGCAGGTATCTCTCCCATCAGGTTCACAAAATGCTGTGCCGTTCCTGCGGTAAAGACTCCTGATGGTCTGGTTCCATGGATGAACACCTGCTTTGCCGTCCGTTCCCGGCATCCCGTAGCCAGAATGATCGTCCTGGTCTGATACTTCTGTACACCCTTTTGGTTGACCGCTGTTATCTGGAAATCTTCCTCTTTCTTGCAGATATCCGTAACAAAGGTCTGTACTTCATACTCTATGTGCAGTTCGTGGAATTCATCTTCGAATCGCTCCACATATTCTGGTCCTGATAGCTTCTCTCCAAAACGAAGGAGACCAAATCCATCATGGATACACTGCTTAAGGATTCCTCCCAATCGCTCTTCTCGCTCAATCAAAAGCACTCTTGCTCCTTCTTTTCTGGCAGAGATTGCTGCGGAAAGTCCTGCGGGGCCTCCGCCAATTACAAGTACATCGTAACTTTGCATCATTGTACCCCCTTTGTCTTTCCATAGCATATTATGGAATTTTCCCCGGATTTTCTAACTTGTTCGACTGGAATATTCTGGTGTTCACTGATAATTCTGGTTACCAGAGGCATACAGAATCCACCCTGACACCTTCCCATTCCCGGGCGGACACGCTTCTTAATTCCATCTACCGTTGCTACCGGGATTGGGGAATTCAATGCATCCAGAATCTCTCCCTTACTGATCTCTTCACACCGGCAGACTATGACTCCATAATCTGGATTTTCCTGAATCAATCGGTCTCTTTCTTCCTCCGGGAGATTCTTCACCTGTGGAATTCCCTTTCTTTTTGGCTGGAATTCTCGATTCACTTCAACCTTTTGCGACTGTTTTAACTCATGAACCGCCATCTCTGCCACATCGACTGCAACCGCAGGCGCAGTTGTCAGTCCTGGCGACTGTATTCCGGCACAATGAATCAGGTTCTTCGTCTTACGCCCTTTTTCTATCACAAAATCTTCTTCAAACGTTGCCGGTCGGACACCCGTAAAATATGTAATGATATCTTTCTTCGAGAGCTTTTCCGACGTCATCTTCTGCTTTTCAAACACTGCATCAATGCTGGACTGTTCCGTTGCAAAGTTCTCTTTTTCATAGGTTTCAATAGCATTCGGCCCCACCAGCAGATTGTCATGGGCAGTATGGACAATGCCGCCTCCCTTGGTATGTGCTGCGTTATGGGTCAATTTCTTTATCGAAGAGATTCCCTTCACAAGGCTTCCGGTCTTTTTGTCCAGAATCGAATTGGTTCCTTTTCTGGGATGAATCGAAAAGAATCTGTCCCCTGCCATCTCAGCCACATCCTCGGCAAATACTCCGGCCGCATTGATCACCAGCTTCGGGTATATGGTTCCGCGATTGGTCTTAACACTTTGAATCCTTCGTTTTGATACTTTCATTCCAAGCACGACCGTATTCAGACTTACTTTTGCTCCATTACTCACTGCATTTTCCCCATATGCAATCGTCAATCCATAAGGGCAGACACATCCGGCACTTGGATTGTAAAGTGCAAACTGAAACTCCGGATTCAAATTCGGTTCTCTTCGGTGAAGCTCCTTTCCCGACAGAATCTGTGTGTCCGTCACCTTGCAGATGTGCTTACGCTGCCACGCATACAACCAGATAAATGGATACACGATCTTATCTGTGAAGCCAACGTACTGTCCGCATCTCTGAAATGGCACATCCAGATCTTCGCAGACCTGATCAAACATACGATTGCCCCGCACCACGTACTTCTGCTTCAATGTTCCACGTCCCAGATCCACTCCGGGATGCACTTCTCCATCATTCCTGCCTGATGCCTGCACAGCAAGATCTGCCTCTTTATCCACCAGCAGGACACCCAGCTTCCACTTCATTAATTCTCTCGCAATACTACACCCGGAGATGCCTCCGCCGATAATCAGGACATCCGGCTTCGCCCCTTCCAGCTCTTCATCCCTGAGTGAAGGAACTCTCATCGACGGCATCTGCACACCATCCAGCACTACATCATTGACCACATGGACTCCCGGCTGCTTCACCACACACATGCTGCAGGCTTCTACAATATCCTCCCACCTGGACATATGACCAGATACACGAATGATTCTTCCTTCCACCGACACCCTGACACTGTCTCCAAACCGCTTTCGCAATTTATGATTCAGTTTTTCTTCCAATGCTTCTTTTTTCATCCACTCACTTCTTTCTATGAGTCGTCCACGCGACCGACTCTAAGTTTATATTAGCAAATCTGTACATTAAAGTCAACATTTCGCTCTATTTTCTCGACATTTCACACAAAAGAAGCTATACTGTATACATACAAAATGCGTGAGCATCTTTCATTAAGATCATCAAGAGGGGACACTATGGCTGCACCAAGAAAAGATAATGTAAAAGAATTAATTCTAAACGCTACAGAAGAATTATTAGAACATAAAAAATTATCCGACATCTCCCTGGCTGAGATTGCCAGAGAGGCCGGAATATCAAAAGGAACACTTTATTATCATTATAAGAATAAGAACGATATCTTATTCGATATTACAGACAAGTATCTGGATCAGCAATATCAGGACCTGATCACATGGACGGAAGACGAGACGAAGGACACGTCTCTTCACCGGCTGGTCAAGTATGTATTGGAACGAGATGTTGCAACTGCAGATATGCGGCTTCATCTTTTCTATGATGCGATGATGGGAAATGAACAGATCCGTCAGAAGCTTCTGAGCCGGTACTGTGAATTTGCTGAGATCATCTCAAAAAAAATCGGAGAACGAACGGATTCCGTGTCCTCCGATTATCTTGCATGGCTGCTTCTGCTCCTTTCCGATGGTCTGTTCATCCATAAGACTTTGGATAATCCCAAGCTGGACATTGCAGACTTTATCAAACGGTCGGAAAGGTATCTGAGCAGATAAATAGAAATCCATATTCCTCAGATATCTGACTGTTGCTTCTGAAAGTTCCCGGCAACAGAAACTCCTTCCTCATCACACTTCCGAAGCATTTTCCGTTGCCGAAAAACATATGATTACTTCAACATATCCAATATCGGCTCAATATACTTTTGATCTGTCCAGTCGCAGCTGTCATCTCCAGCAGCCACCAACGCCTTCTCCCAGACCTCATATTCGTCTGGCTGCTTTTTTGTGACTGCTTTTCTTAACATTTTGCACAAATTTCTATCCACAACATTCATTGCTTCCATATCCCATGCTCCTCTGCAATAGAAGCAAGGAATGTCCGTTAGTCTATCTTTCATATTATGTTGTACAATCTCTTTAAATGCAGTTTCATCATAAGGAGATGCCCCAACACAAAATACTATGATTTTCTTTTCCTGCAGTATATCAATATTCTTTCTCAAAAAGGAGATACCTGCAATTCCAGATGCATAAATGCCTCCTCCAAGGATTATAATATCGTACTTTTTAATATCTCCTATCTTTGCTTTCTTCGTCTCAATCACAGGAAATCCTGTTTTCTCCGAAATCCACTCTGCATATTTCTTCGTTGCCCCATATTTTGATTGATACAATACTACACCATTCATAAAGCTTCTCCTTAAATTTTGATTCATCTCATTCTAACATGCTTCTTTGCAAAATGCTATGAATTACAGACTCTTTGGAGTTTATTTTTTATTATTGGATATCTATACTACAAATGAATCCTTCTTGTATAAAAGAGGTCAAAAACTGGATTAATACTGTACAATAGCACAAGAGATGCCGAACAGTTAACTGCTGACAGACACCCGTTTTTAATAGATTATAGCACGAAGAAAAACAGCAGGAAAGGAGCCAGCCCACGCCTTTCGGATTTTCCTTACTGTCCAGCCACTCTACATAAGATGAAGAACCGCGCGTCACATACTTGAAGCGCAGATCAATGCAGATATTTGCCAGCGCATCCGTGGAAGTATAGGCTTTCAGATGTTGGATTTGAGCCCGAATACCGAGCAATGCCGCCACGGAAGGATTGACACCTAAACTGGTCAGAATCTTGTGACACTGTTATAGAGATTGTCTTCTACCGTTATCTTAGAATCCTGAAGTGTTCTACCCCCACAGAGACTTTCGCTGCATATCATCCCGTAATTATAAGGGCATCTATCCTCTCTCAATCCGCTTTATCCCCAATCATCAACTAACATGGATCTATATGTTGTGATTTTAGATAAAGAATCAGTAAAATTGCCGCCAGCAGAAATAGATGCCCCTTCATAGGAGAAACTTATCGATGAAATTCCCGGCATATTTTCATGTACATACTCTAACCTCAAATCCGTTATCACATTATCATTTACATGAAACATATAACTTGGTTCAAAAGATACAAAAGCCCATCCACCTGGATTTATTTGAATCTTAGGCGAAATGTTAGGGCTTTGCAACTGAGCATACCTTTTTCACACAAATATTCCTTTTTTTCTTCAATTGTTATACATTCTTTTTGAGTTTCCGCCTTTACGCCATTGCTGCAAAACAGAAAAAGCGTCAGTGTAGCTGCTATTATTTTGATAACATTTTTCTTCATCAACTTCCTCCATGTATAATTAATGCTTTTTAACATGTACTTTATAAATGAAATTAATTTGTAATATACAGACAATAATATTTGTCGTTTCCCAGCGTGACCCGAAAGATTCCCCAATTTCCTTCTGGAATATTCCAACGATATAGAAACGGAGCAACTTTTCGCACGTTAACATCAATAAGACTGTCCACAGTTTCATCTTGTACCTCCACGGCTTCATTTCCAATATAAAACATATAGACGTTCTTTATGCTCTTATCATTCGCATCAAACTTTCTCGCAGCGCCCAGATCATACTGCTTTTCATACTGATCTACCTTCTCTTTTGTCAGAATTCCGGTTTTTATAAATGCAATTGGATACACCCATAACAATAAAGCAATAAGTGCTGCAACTCCGGCAATAATATATACATATCGTCTGGATTTTTTCTTCATTCTACCTCGCAGTTATCTGAAAGAGCCATGTGTTGATATGGCAGTCCGCACATGGCTCTTTCAGATGAACTCTACTTCTTTTTTTACTTTTCTAACCCTTACTTCTTTTTTTTGACTATAAGATAAACACAATTATATACGACAACCAGCCATACATATCCTTTTACAAGCGTTAAGATTAGTGGCCTGTAGTCTGGATGTGGTACCCCTGCGAAATGAATCGCAAACAAAAGAAGCACTCCTGTTACAATCAAACAATAAGAAATTAAGCGCAACGTTTTTTCCTTTTTTTTCATCCTTATCACTCACCTCTCTGTTTACAGGAAATACTAATTAATTACGGGTCTTCGCAGAATACTTCCCTTTTTCTATATTATATCTTATATCTTCATACAACACTAGAAGTTTATAATTAAACTGTCACATAAGATATATAGTCGCCATATTTGCTGCCGCCCGCAGGAGTAAATGACCATACATATTTATAATTGGTTACACTTCCGGCATACATAGCATAAACATGCGTGCGGACAACACCATATTGAACTTGTACTGCTATAACACCTAATGCTGCTGAGCCGATTTTGGCTATTACTGCTGCTGCTGACACCCCACCTACTGTAACGGCTATTATTGCTGCTAAAGCAGCCGCGGTTGTCGAAGCACCCCATGATATTTTTTTAGATGTAGTGCCCAAATCTGTATAATTAGAATACGGACCTGCCGTTTCTGGAATAGTTTCCATATCCGAAATTGCCACATATGTGGAAGTTTCTTCACCATTAACAGACATTGTAGATGTATTTTCATCATATTCAATAATGTCCAACTCATGGGTACAAACATTTTCAACCGAAATCATACGATTTCCAGTGGAAGTATAGGAATATTTGTAAATATATTCTGCGCCATTAACAGTAACTGTTTCTTCCAATTCGTTACTATAAATGTCTTTTGTGTCTTGAACTTTTACTTCTTTATCGGAAGCAAAAACCACAGTATTGAATAGCAATGCAAAACAAATCGCAACAGCAAGTATCTTCCTAATCTTTTTCATAGTATATTCTCCTTTTCTTTAACCAATTACTATATACATAATTATAATCCTTATTGGGCAAAACCCGTCACTCGAAAGCATGTATTACAGGATATCCGAATGAGTATATTTTGTCATTCACCTCCCCTTAGTTTTATCAGACACTCGCGAGATATCATTGTCTATATACTCATATTAAATATACCATTCAAGTTGTCAAGCAATTGACCATGAAGACACTCTTATTAGACCATTATATTTCTTTATTCAGAAAATAATACAGAATCCCACCATATCCGCTCATCATCCCAGGATTCATCCGTTCTTGCGGCAACAGTTTAAAATCACCAACCAATCGTATCTTCGATTTCACCTCCATTTCCTCTCCCAAAGTTTCATTCAGATATTCCATGATCCACACATTACCACATATCCCATGGCATAGGCACCAGCTATCCCTTTTCCAATACTCTCTAACTTTTGCGTATGCCCGCAATATATCTTTTTTGAGGCGTTCTTCCCATTCAGAATCTTCCACAACCTGATAACAATATATCCTCGAAGCCAGGACTCCCGCTGCTCCATGACACCATGCAACCGTATCAATCGGAATCTGTTCTGAACCTTTTCCTCTGATATCTGCCCAATTGTTAATTTGCGGACGGTATAACGACTCCTCGTACGCCCAGATATGCTCTGCCAGTTTCTTATATTTTTCTATTCCAGTCTCTCTCCATAGCGCAATTACCGGTATCAGCACTCCGCTGTTCCCATGAGCCATCCCTGCCATAGGCGGTGTTCCTTTTTCTGTAATCCAACCAATTCCGGCTTCTTGCTTCTCCCTCTTTTGTTCCAATACCCTGAATGCCCGTTCTGCCATATCCAGGTATCCCCGATTACCGGTAACCTGATATGCAAGAAGCAATACTTGTGCTGCTCCTGCATTTCCAGAGAGCAGGTCATAATTTTCATCCTTCTCTATCAACTGTTCCACAATTCTTGCATGTTTCCCGGCATATTCCAGATACTCCGCTTCTTTGCTCTGTCTGTATAAGGTCAGATAGACATAGAGAATCGAACTTTCTCCGTTATATGCCCCTGTATTTTCTGACTGCAGATCGCCAAGCGATGACATCCCCCTGTCCGTATACTGAAAAAGCATATGCTTCAACGTTGTATAGATTTTTCTTATTTTTTCTGCATTTTCCACCAAATATGAATGATACCCTCCGACATTTCCCGAAAAGTCTACTTCCGTCCGCCGGATTCTATCTGCCAGACGACACTCATCCGCACATCCTGCACTACCTACCTCCGGCTGGATGGCTCTGTCCGATAATGCATACATTAGCAATAACATTCCCGCCAATCCGTCATATAGATACATCCCCATCGGACTGATATTCCATGTCTTGCTTCCTTCTGAGGAAAAATGTGCTATACGCCAGTTCACCTCTGTCTTCACCGGATTCCATACTGCGTGTTTCAGTACCTTTTCTGTCAGCCTTATAGCGATTGATTCCATATCCTCTCGCGTCATTACTGCCTGATCACTCTCCTCTGCACGGTATACACGATTCATACACTTTTCCTGGTTTTCTGACGTTAGTTCTAATGATATTCGGATGTATTCCGCTTGACTCTCAAGATCCGCCTCATCCAGATCATCTAGTCTCTGATACAGCATCTCCATACCCGAACATGCGAAATATCCGGTCATCTCCTCACCCTGCGCCGTTACCAGATTCCTTCCATCCAGACAATAATAAAAATACGGAATATCTCCATTCAAAAGACTCTTGATCTCACTCTCAACAATCTGCCTGTCATCTTCCCCACGCCCCTTCCATAAGGAATGTAAGAAGATCTCTCGCTCTGCCCCGTCCATCATCAGGCTGGGATGATAGGAACTTGATAAAAGCATGCTATACCGCTGCGTATCTGCTGCTAAGACCCTGCTTCTGGTTCCCTGTAATAACCTTAGCATCTTTTTGAATTCTTTTTTATGGCTTATCACTTGAGAATAAGCGCTTGTGTATCCGTCCAGGATCTCTTCTTCATATAATACCGGATGATAAAACTGCCCCTGAACAGCAGCCAGGTTCTGCGTATTCTGTGAATACGGATACGCATACTCAATATGCATCTCTGATGTTCTGCCACCAACGACTCTTGGGACTCTAAACGGATACTTCTGTCCCTCAATTCCACTGATTCCGCTTCCATCCACTCCATTGCCACTGCGATTCCAACTGTAAACAGGCAGCAAGCCTGTACATAACACGGATCTCGACAGCTGATAAATTATCTCTTCGCCTGCCGTTGTCCTGCTCCTGTTATGCGGATGATTCACGAAAGTCTCCAGATCGACCAATATCGGATATTCCCCTGATGCAATGACATTCTCACAGTGCAGGTCTTTCGTCCCAAGAAAATATGCCAGGAACAACTGAACTCCCAGTCTCTTGTAATATCTTCTGATCGACTCCTGCGAAGTACAGGCCTTATATTCTACAATGGCGCTCCAACTGTGATCCTGATACGACAGCATTCCATAATATCCTTGTGTGATTCCGGTTTTTCCTTCCAGCCATTTTAAGAGACTCTGATAATTCTGCTCATTCTCCATAGAATGCGGCTTGTACAATAGTTCCATGCCATTATCCAGTCTAACTTTTAAAACCTGTCTCCCCCGATTATGTACATCCGAGAATCCACCTGAGATCCTTGTGATCTTCTTCGTTTTCTTTCCTTCGCACAGAATCTGCCGAATCTGATCCCGTTCTGTCTGAAAATGCAGAATAACTTCGGCATAATATTCAGACAAGCATTCTATGCGTTCTTCCATACACCTGTATAACACAGGATACTTTTCAAACAATGTCTCTATAAACTCCGGCTTACAGACAACTTCCCGGCAAAAATAATCATATTCCTTTTTTGAATCCTGTCCTTGCAGATATCCTTTCAATCTATAATTATGTAATTCTGCAATTAATGTCCTTAAGCAAATTGCCTGTAATTGTTCTGCCAGGTGCAACATGTAGTCTTGATAGATCTCTTCTGTATAAAACTTCTCCTTACCTTGTAATAACTCTGCTAATCTTTCTTTGCCATATCTTAGTATTTTCTCATAAAACTCTGTGAAAAACACTTTTTCTTCCATTCGCCTTTTAAAAGGAGAATTTTCCTGACCGCTTAATGGCATATTAATATATTCTATTAATCCTCCATTACCCAATCCATTATTACTTGTTATCTTTCTTACCTTGTATGGCTTTCCCTTCATATAAGCATTCAAATTAGTGTTGTGTTTCATAGAGATTCTTAAGATATCTTCGCCTAATAACCTTTTCCAGAATTCATATTTTTTCTCATCAATTTTACATTTCGGATTCTCAGTAAATTCTCTTTCGGATAGATAACTTTTTTTCACATCATCCTCCTCCATACTTTTACAAATCATATTTGCAAAATGCAAAAGCAGTATGTATCATAATAAGAACCTACCACTTTTACCTTCCAGAAGATTAGCAACAGTATATTGTCAGAAAATGACCACACCCAACAGTCTTAGAATCGACACTATAAAGCCGCTCCTTGTATGGCAGTAATTTGTCAATTTCCACAAGTTCTTCTGGTAAATCTCCTACACACTCAAACAGAAATTTTTCTTCCATATACTTTCCCTCGCTTTCTTTAAAATTATGAAACTTTTTCGTCATCAAAAAAAGAAAGATTTACATGAACCCCATCCTCTTGTACCTGACAACCAAAAGTACCATCATATTTTTTGACTATTTTTTTTATGCTTTTTATTCCATATCCATGTATATTCTTATTCTTTTTCGTAGAAATAAGTTCTCCACTTTTTTGCAGCGGTAATTCTTCAATACTATTTATTATTTCTATAGAAAAAATAAAATTCTGCTTTTTCATTTTTACCTCTATGCGCTTGCCCTTATTTTGTATCTTTTCACAAGCCTCTATTGCATTGTCTAACAGGTTGCCGAACAAAGAAATACACTCATTGTCCGAAAAAGGCAACCCTGTAAGTTGTGTTGTAGATATACAAAACTTAATATGTTTCCTCTCTGCTTCTGCTTTTTTCTGACTTAGTATAAAATCCAACACACCTTCGCCAGTCCAATTCCGTATATCCGTATATAAAAGTTCTCTACTAATCTCTTCTATATACTTGCTCAACTTCTCCCATTCCTGCTCCCGCTCATATCGTTGCAAAATAATAAAATGGTTCTTCATATCATGGACTATTTGATGCGTCTTTAACATCTCTTGGTATTTTTCACTCATCATATTTTCCCGTATGATTAAAATTTCTTTTTCCTTCTTTAAAATCTGATATTTAAGAAGGAAAAGTCCTGCAAATAAGATCATTACCGAAATTATCAGTAAAGAAATCCCACTGTCAACTCCCCGTATCTGTTCTTTACCTTTTACCATTCGTACCATCACAATCTGATAATTTCTCATGAGCATATAAAGCAAAAAATTCATTGCCAACAAAATCCATCTGTACTCTTGTATTTCTCTGCCAATATCTGCTTTCTTCATCTTTAACATATGAATCATATACCAGATTATTACTCTGGAAACTACATAAATAGTACTTTTCCAACAAGACACCGCATAAATAAAAACCACATGTTTAAAATCTGCTTTCAGAAAATCCATACACAAAAATGCAAAGAAAAAATCTAACACCGCAATTAATATATAACCGGCGAACACAACTCCTATAATCGAAAACCATGCTTTTCTTTTAATCGACCATACACACAGACTTGTTACAATAATACTGAAAATCAGCATAACATACGAGAAAAAAGCCACTGATCGGTTCACCGCTAACAAACTCCCCAAAACTATAATATTTCCCCATATTATAATCTTCTCTTTCTTCCCCAGATACTCCTTCTCCAGTATCGTAATATACACGATCTGGTACACCAGCCATATTTCCCATATGGATGTTGCAGCCAAAACACCTTGCAATACCACTTCTCTCATTCCTGATTCCTCCAGTATTGGCTAATCTGATCTTTTACTTTCATTATCTGTGCCCGGCTAATCGTTATCCTTTCATTTTCCTCAAGATAGACGGTATTCCCCCTTACTCTTATAATGTGATTCATATTCACTATGTAACTCCGGTCCACCAATATAAATATGTCACTATCTAGTTCTTTCAGAAGCTGACTGATCGTTATCCTCTCCCTACAAACATCATCCGCCATAACATATTCGACGTATTTTGAAGCCTTCGCCTTTCGAATGCAGATGATATCCTTATAATAGATCTTTCTTCGATCCAGGTTCGTACCAATCCAACGATACTCTTTGCTTTCCCGAACCATTCTATGGATTAGCCCCCGCATGACCACCGGAAGCCTATAGTCCATATCTTCCTTCATGATATATTGGTATGCATTCAGTCTGTAACTTTCTGCTGCGAATTCTGAATGCGAAGTCAGAAATATAAGATACATCTCCGGGTATTTTTCACGCACAATCCTTCCCAACTCCACGCCACTTATCTTCGGAAGTTCTATATCTGTCAAAAGGATATCACACCCACAACCCTTCTCCAGATAATCCAGGAATCCCTCTGCCTTTGTATACTGCACAATCTCTATTTCTACCGAAGGATCTGCCGATGACTCTATACATTGATACGTCATCTCACGCATATTCTTCTCATCTTCAACAATCGCAATCTTTATCATAAGTACCGCTCCTCAGACAAAACATAATATCGATTCTCATTTATATTATGAAACACAGTTTCTTCTTCATTAACATAAAGTTTAAACGTTTTTTCCCACAATATATGATCCGCATCCTGCTTTATGACCTTTCCACAGTGATATATATACTCTCCCTCTTCTCCATTTGATACCTTGTCCATAATGTCTTCCACCACATCTCCAACCCTCATGGAATGCAGTACCGGATTCCATCTGCCCAATAATTGGCTTATTTTCACTTTCGTTAGTGGTACCTTGGTACAACGCCATTTTTTTTTAGGAAATACCTCTTCAATATCCATTTTCAAATACTTCAATATTATATTGAATTCCGTTTCTCCACTTTCATAGGGATAGCCTAACTCCAAATACGCATAGATATGCCAAACTGCTTTTTGCAGATAACGAATATCCTCAGTTACCTCATATCTTTCTCGCAACCAGGAAATACTCTTCTTTAAGACCTCTTTGCTCGACAATCCAAGGCTCTCGATATTACCAACTCCCAATTTAATGCTCTCAACTTCAACTATATTATATATCATCGTACTATGCCATCCTTTTATCTTTACAGCGCGCCAAGATTTACTATTTGTAAATCAATTGCATATTTCTTGTAGTATTAAAGTTTTTATCTTCTCACCTGAATTTATTATAGCATAATCCAATTTTTAAAAAGAGATTTTGGCCTTAAACAGTATGACTTCTGACCATTGATTAAAAAATCATCAAAAAGCACGCACTCTGAAAATTGTTTCTCTTCTAAGAATGAAGGTGGCGCTCTGCATTCGCAATAACCTTTTTGACAACAAAAAACAACTTACCAAATAATCTTATAACTATTTCTGTAAGTTGTTCTGTATACAAACCAACACTGTCATAAAGAAAACACCAAAACAAACTTCGATAAAACAATTGCTGTTCTTTCTTTACCTTTTCCATTAACACAATCCCTTCATTTAACAGAAAAAACAGGATAGAAACAACCGCGACTGCTCCTCGCAAGGCTCTCCATTTTACCTTTGTTGCCTGCGACATTTCATATAATTCTTCTCCATCTGTAATTTCTATGACTTCCGCATTTGGATCTTTATCCAAAATTGTCTCTGTCGCTTTTTGAATAATATTTTCCTTATCTTCTCTACTTCCAGCAAGTATCATACCGGTAAACTGTATTCCGTTTCCTGATTGATATACCTCTTTCATAGCGGAATAAGGAATCAAGATTCCCGGATATATTTTATCTTTAACAAACCCTATAATTTCAAAATCTGTGTTATGAATAGAAACCAAATCTCCCTCTTTATAAGAATACTTTTCTGCATATTTTTGGTTCAAAAGACATACTTTTTTACCCTCCTTCAATTCGTAATTTTTAAACATACGTCCTTTTATTTTTGGAAATGGGTACATATAACACTCATCTATGCCTTTGACTGGAACATACTGATGTCCCCACTCAGCGAAATCTTCCTCATAATATCCGCTCACTGATACATTTTTCGCACCTTCTATTTTCATATCCAAGAAATCATCACTAAACCAATCAATCTGAACAGCTCTGTCCATGTTTTCAAATGTCGTAAAATGAATTACCTGATCTACAGACCTTATGTTTGCCAAACAAAATGCCGGCAATAAAAGACCTAAATAGAAAGAAATAATATACATAACATATTCTTTCTTTCGATATGTAATTTTAAATAATATTTGTCGAAGCTGATAATTGATTCTATTCATATTTTGTTCATACTCCTACTTATAGCAACGATAAATTTTTTTAGCATTTGGCATTACAATATAAACGCTTTCTTGATCATCAACTGCCATTTGCGTCGCCTCTTCATCCTGAAGTCCCGGCAAACACGCAATAGTCTCTTCATATACGCCATCCTTATTCAAACGATATACTGCACCACCTGATACGGAAACACATAGAATGCCTTTTTCATCTACACGAAAAGAAGTAATATTGAATCCATATGGCAATTCACATATTAATAGTTATTGGTTGAATCGGTTAATTTCTTTTATGAGATAATAAATACCCCCTGTAACCATCCATCAATCCTTCTACCGTAACTTCTGTTTCCGCATCTTTTTACCACGGAAATCTCCTCCTTTGACGGTCATTTTCAAAAACTGCTGTCTGTTTAACCACAGGAGTTTCCTGATCCGCATAAGCAAAAGTCACAATCTGTGGGATTTCATTCAGCACAAAACCTTCAGGAGCTTTGGTTTCTACGATTTTATAGGAGCCAAGCGGAAGATCATTTAACACGTCTTTCCCATTCTGGCCCGTGGTCAGTGTTTCCACCAGAATATCTTTTGCATATTCCAGAATCCTGTTTCCTTCCCCAAACCCGTTCCAGCTATGGTTTTCCAATTCCGCAGCGTTCTCTCCGGTAAGGTGCGCAGAATGCACACTCAAATGCCAAGTATCCATCCGAGCAGGCGATAAAATTGTCAAGGTACGCTGAAATGGAATTTGGTTTTGAATAAAAAGAAATGTGCCCCTTCACTAATCACATGTTAGAAGGGGCAAAAATTAACCTGTTTTCAATTTTTTTCAGACTGTGTATACATCATTTATGACTATAAAAATAATATTGATGATTATCAAAAAAATATATATGAACTAATGGGAATTAATTCAAATGTTGGTATTATGACACCGCCATAGCTGATGGCAACGAAGATAAGATTAATGCCATGCTCCCCGATAATCTCCCAAAGGACATTCAAAAACTTTATAACAAAGCCCACAAATAAAATTTGCCAGGCGTAACTGCCTAGCATTTACATTTTATCTAAGCACGAAAAATAGAAATATATCAAATCGACACCTCTGTAATGTTTTGTCCACGTGTTCGTCATTGTCATACCGTTTCTTATGGCTACATTTCGAGAGGCTATATTGGTATCTCTGATGATAGAGCAGACTTCATCTACTATTATTTTGAAATAACCACTGTCCCCATCTTGAAAAACGGATGCACATCTGCTAAAATTGGTTTGCAAACCATTTTGTATGGCAGGGGGTGATTGATTGGCAGTACGAAGTGACGGACTTCAGACGGAAAAACGGATCTTGCAGGCTTGTGTCAGGCTGTTTCTGGAAAACGGATACCATCAGACGACCATGCTGCAGATTCTCAGGGAAGCAAAAGTTTCATCCAGCAGTTTTCAGAACCTTTTCCACAGCAAGGACGGCGTTCTGATGGAACTGGTGAAATTCATGTTTGAAAACCAGTTCGGGATCGCCAGAAATGTTGCGGGCGAGGCGCTCCCGCCGGTGTATGTCTATGCGGCAGAAACCGCGCTCCAGATCACGCTGACGGAGCTGAATGAAAATCTGCGGCAAATCTATCTGGAAGCCTACACGCAGGAACACCTGCTGGACTACATCCAGCGCGCCACGGCAAAGGAACTGTACCGGATCTTCGGTCCGTATCAGCCGGAGCTTACGGAGCAGGATTTTTACGAGCTGGATTTTGGCACAGCAGGACTGATGCGCGGCTATATGGCCAATCCCTGCACGGCGGATTTTACGCTGGAGCGGAAGCTGAACAAATTCGTGACGCTTGCGCTGCGGGGCTACAAGGTGCCGGAGGAGGATCTGCAGAAGGTGCTGGTCTTTCTTGCGGGGCTGGATATGCGCGGCATTGCCCAGTCGGTCATGGAGGATCTGTTCCGCCGGCTTGCCATGCGCTATGAATTTTCCCTGGACGGACTTCTTCCACAGGGATAGAAGCAAACAAAGAGGATTTGCAAGGGAGTACTCCCTTGCATAGGGAATCCCCCTATGCAATCTCCCTATGAATCAATTCCTTTTCTGAGGAGTACAGAGAAGACAAAAGAAAGGAAAGATTATGAAGAAAAGATTTTTCAGTATTCTGCTGAGCCTTTGCATGGTGCTGATGCTCTTTCCGGTCACAGCCTTTGCGGAGGACCCGTCCGGTAGCATTACGATCAACGGCCCGGATAAAGTCTGCGCGAAGCAGGACTACGAATTCACCGTAACGGCGGCGGGCGGCGTGACCCTGGACAAGGAGTTCGGGTATGACCTCGGCGGCATGGGCAGCGGCGTGGATCTGACAATCGATGAAGACGGCGTGGGACACGGCGTGCTGTCTGCGGAACTGTTCAATCAGGCTACGAACGGCTTTGATGTGCGCGCACATGGAATGACGGAGGACGGAAAAACCGTGTCCACAACCAAGCACGTCGAGGTCTCACCGGAGCACATCTACGAGGACGGCGTCTGCGGCTGCGGCGCGGTGCTGACGTACATCGTGGAGTATGACGGCGGCGCCGAGTTCGGCCTTTACGCGGATGTCAAGACCCACGGCAAGGATCTCACCCTGAGCAGTGAGACCTTCAAGCGTGCGGGCTATATCCAGACCGGCTGGCAGGGCTCGGACGGCAATTTTTATGAGCTCGGCGGCGTCTATTCCACGGACGAGGATGTGACGATGTATGCCGTGTGGGACAAGAGCATCACCCTGAGCGTGCCTTTCACCACCACAGTGAAGCTAGGCGGCAGCGTAGCCCCCGGCAAGACGACGTTTGATCTGGCCGTCGTGGATGCCAATGCAAGCGAAGAGACCTACAAGGACGTGACCGTCTCCGGCTCCGTCACCACAAACGGAGCAGGCGACTATGAAGGCATCCTGACCCTCACCGGTCCCTCTCGGCAGCTCTGGGATATGCTCAGCGAGGGCGCGTTTGTGCAGCAAGTGGACGCAGACGAGGAAGGCTGGACCTATGACGATACGGTGTGGGGTCTAAGTCTGGAGGAAAAGGAAATCGTTGCCCTTGCCTCTACGGATGATGCAGCGCCGGCCTATTCCGTGCAGGTTTACACCACAAAAGTCGAGGATTCGGACAACGGCCCGTACTACCAGATTAACTATACGGATCCGCAGGATAAGATGCGCTTTACCAACATCTATACAAAATCCACAACCGAACCGACGGAAACAACAAAACCGACGTCAAACACCCCAACCACTAACGCAACGACGAGCGTACAGACAGGCGACAATAGCAATCTCATGCTGTGGCTTGTTCTGCTCGCTGTATCGGCTGCAGGTGTGATTAGTACAGGCGTGTACAGCAGACGCAGGAGAAGCTCCCGGACTAAATAAACGGGACAAAACATAACAACAGTTAGCAAACACCCTGCAAGACTAAGAATCCTGCAGGGTGTTTCTATGTCATAATGTATGTCATACCGCAAGGCAAGGATACTGCCCTGCGGTATGATTTTCGCCGTGAAAATTATCCTTCTCTGTCGTGGGATCGGTGCCAGGGCTTGTGCTTGCCCTCAGCCTGTAACCGTATCATCATCTTTTGCATTGTGCAAAACTCTTCCATGTTCATATTGAGTACCGGCTTTTCACGAGTAATTGGCATTAGGGACAACATTTTTCATATTGAAGAACATATGTTGCTTCATTTCCCTTCGGGCGAGTCATATTCTGGTGATCGTAGAAATCCAGCAAATCGAGTGCATTGCTGTACTTTTCGATTACAGAAAGCACCTGTTTGCTGTCCAGTTCATTCTCCGTCCTTTTCATAATTCGTATCACTTCTCCCAATTGTTTGATACGATTATCATTCACCGCATACCCTTTTAATATGTACTGTTTTAATACAGAATTAGCCCAACGGCGAAATTCCACACCACGTTTGGATTTTACACGATAACCAACGGAAATGATTACATCGAGGCTGTAAAATGCTACCGGTTTATCTGAATTTGGAATTTGCAAAAAATGCAAATTGCTTTTTTCTTCTACTTCATCTTCTTTAAGCACATTTCTGATATGACGGAAAATGACTGAAACATCCCTTTGAAAAAGCTCAACCATTTGCGCCTGAGTCAGCCATACTGTTTCATTATCCACAGCTACAGGTAATTTCACCTGCTTATCTTCCGTTTCAAAAATGACAATTTCATTATTATTCTGCATCCTGCTCCTCCTTTTTCATTTTCCCGATCAGTTCTTCATATTTTAGCTGATACTCGATCAGTCGTGGAACATATTCCGGTGGTCTCCTGCGTATCCTGATTAAATATCTCAATCTGAATACTTTCTTTCAACTTACGATACAAAACTTCAAAATATAGTTCCTGTTCTTTACATGGTAATTCTTCAAATCTAATATTTTTCCCATCCAATATAAGCCTTGAAAATTCCGGTTTTAAGAGCTATTTAAATATTCCATACTGCTCATCTGTAACTGGCTCTAACCATTCGCTTGAGTCATCCTTACCTGGTACTTCTATCGCAAGATGAGAAAACCACGAATCTGGTGTAACACCATGCCAATGCTTCACTCTTGGTAGAATATTAACACACTCCGTTCTCTTCAAAAAATTTCTGCATCTTATCGAAAGGAATTACATCCAGGTTGTCATAGAGATCTGTATGGACTGCATCAGGAATAGTAAAAAGCTCCTTATTTGCAGCATACTTACTGTTCTTAACCATAGCCTCATATGCATCTTTTCCGAAATAATAGCTGTGTGCTTTCTCTCCATGTATGATAAGAACAGCACTTCTGATTTCATTACTATATTTCAGAATCGGCTGGTTCATAAACGACTGACAGCCGATGCTATTCCATCCTTCATTGGAATTAAGGCTTCTTTCATGATAACATCTCCCCTTATAATACTCGCTGTAATCCTTTACAAAAAATGGTGCGTCATCAGGGACCGGGAGTGGCATACATCCACCTGCTCGTGAATACTCACCCTTTTTATATTCCTCAGTTCTAAGAGCATTCATAGCCTGTTTCTTTGCAAATCGGGCTTCTTCACTGTCCTCTGAATCAAAATATCCGTTGGCATTCACTCTTGTCATATCATACATAGTGGACGCAACCGTTGCCTTGATTCGTGTATCAAGTGTAGCTGCATTAATTGCCATACCTCCCCAGCCACAAATACCAATAATACCAATCTTATCGGCATCTACGTTATCCTGTACGGAAAGGAAGTCAACGGCAGCCATAAAATCCTCTCTCTGCCATTGTCTGTGCGTACAATCCAGCACACTGCTCCTTTACCGCACCGAATGGACCACTTACTGCAATTGCCGGAAGCTTGCCCTCTGCATTCTTTGGAATATACATATCTGCTACAAGAGTAATTCCATATCGATTCATGAATGTAATCTTCTTATGATCCACCTTTTCGCTCTTAGGAAAAGTCTTATCCCACGCTGTAACCATCTTAAGCTCTTCTGTCTTCATAATATCAAATACCTCCGTATTAAAAATTCTATTGAAATGAAAGCCTTTTTGCTTTATGATATAATCATAAGACCTAAACTTAACTTTAGGTCAAGTATTATTTTCAAATTTTGAAAGAAGGTTTTTATGTACACAATTGGTCAGGTATCTGAGATGTTTCATCTCCCTATTTCTACCTTGAGATATTACGATAAAGAAGGATTTTTCCCTAATCTTAAACGCAAAGGCAATATTAGGCACTTCAGTGATAATGAACTTGAAGCAATCCGAGTAATCGAGTGCTTAAAACAATCAGGTCTTGAGATAAAGGATATAAAACAATTCTTTGAATGGGTTACAGAAGGCTCCTCCAGCTATCAAAAACGAAAAGAATTATTTGAACATCGAAAAGCTGCCGTCAAAGACGAAATAAAACAACTTGAAAAAACTCTTGCTATGCTGGAATTCAAATGTTGGTATTATGACACCGCCATAGCTGATGGCAACGAAGATAAGATTAATACCATGCTCCCCGATAATCTCCCAAAGGACATTCAAAAACTTTATAACAAAGCCCACAAATAAAATTTGCCAGGCGTAATTGCCTGGCATTTACATTCTGCTGCCATCTTCAAAATATTTGTATAGTATTACATAACCAAAGCAATTCTGAGCATAAGAAAACCAACCATTGTTTTGATGGTTGGTAAATTGACATGATTATTACCAGGATACTTTATTGGAAAATTCCTGTGTTTTATAGCAATAACCGTTGCTAATTCGATACACGCACACGCTACCGGGAAAACCAATCTCTCAATTCCCAAATTTATTACTGATTTTTCTACTGGTCTCGTAAGAAATCCTATATACAATAAAACAACCGCCAAAGTGGTTGACCTGTAATGAAATGTTGAAATTCCACCTAGTCCGCCAGAAAATTGCATCAAATCCTTGAAATCAAAATGTTTACCGCAGTATTGTGGACAATGCAAAAGATGATGATACAGGTGCAGAACAAGGCAAAGAAAATCCGCAGACCAGCACAAGCCCAGGCACCGAATCCACGACATAGAAACACCCTGCAGGATTATAAGTCCTGTAGGGTGTTTCTATCTGTTTCTATAATCTGTTCCGTTTATTTAGCTTATGAGCTTCTTCTGCGTCTGCTGTATACACCTGTAGCGATCACACCTGCAGCAGATACGGCAAACAGGACGAACCATAAAGCAAAGTTGCTGTTGTCACCTGTCTGCACGTTTGTTGTTGTACCGTTCTTCGAATTACTATCCGTTGTCTTGGCTATGGATTTTGTATAGGTGTTGGTAAAGCTCATCTGAGGCACCGCATATGCATCATCAGGGATTTCGTAGTAACTGCCATTGTCCGACGTCACAAGGGTTGCCGGGAAAATGAGCACAGAAGAAGGAGGTAAGATTTCATCGTCATATGCAAGAGCAATTTCTTTATTATAATAACGAAGTCCCCACACCTTGTCGTCATAGCTCCAACCTTCTTCGCCTGCGTTCACCTGCTGTACAAATACTCCGTCACTTAACATATCCGGAAGATCCTCTGAAGGACCGGTAATCGTCATGGTGCCTTCGTAGCTTCCTGCTCCGTTTGTGGTAATGGACGCAGTGACCTTCACGTCTTCAGATGACAGATCATTTCCCTGATAGTCTACAAGTTGCAGATTGAAAACTGTTTTTCCAGGTGCAACATTGCCGCCCTGCTTTACTGTGGTAGTAAATGGAATTTCGATAATCTCGTCCCAGACAGGGTACATGGTCACATTCTCATTAGTAGTATAAGTGCCGCCAAGATTGTAGCGTTCGCCCTCCTCGTCCATCCATCCGGTCTGGACATAACCTTCGCGGGTAAAGGTATCACTGCTCAGGGTGAAAGGCACGCCGTGGATCTTGGTGCCCTCCGCGATGCTGCCCGTGCTGCCTTCACCGCCATTATAGGTGATGGTGTAGGCGCGTGGCTCAAATCTCGCATAGAGAGTGATGTCTCTGGTAACAGCCTCTTCAAAATTATATTGATATGTGAGTGTTTCGTCCGTGTACCAGCCTGCAAAAGTATAGCCTTCCTTAGTTGGATTAGTAACAGGCTGTAACGCTTTTGCAGTGCTGGTATTGACGAACCACTGGGTCGGGACGGAGCTGCCGCCGTTTGAATTAAAGCTAACGGTGTGATATGTGCCGATAACCTGGCCCCCTCTATTATTTATGCCGCCGTAGTAAACGCCGCCGCTGATGGTGCCCATGTACTTAACCTCGCTATAGAACGTTGTGTAGCTGCCGGAGCTTGTGGTTTTAAGACTGGTTACGTCACCTATAAAAACCGTATCCTTAACAATACCGCCATTCGAGGTAAAACTACTTCCAGAAACAACGACACGCACGCCGCCTCCATACTCTGCGCTGCAATTCTCAATGGCGCCGCCGTTCATGGTAAAGTTACCTTTATTGTCGACATTCACACCGCCACCGCCGCCGCTTTTACTGGATGCGCTGCAGTTCTCAATGGCGCCGCCGCTCATGGTAAAGTTCCCTGAATGGTTGACAAACACACCGCCACCACTAGATGCGCTGCAGTTCTCAATGGTGCCGTCGTTCATGGTAAAGCTTTGTTCGCTGGTATACACGCCGCCGCCACTAGATGCGCTGCAGTTCTCAATGGTGCCGCCGCTCATGGTAATGTTTCTGATGGTATACACGCCGCCGCCTTGATCAGATGCTCTACAGCCTTTAATAGCGCCGCCGTTCATGGTAAAGCTGCCACTGTCGATACACACGCCACCGCCATACTTTGCGTAGCATTTCTCAATGGTGCCGCCGTTCATGGTAAAGCTGCCGTTGCTGATATACACGCCGCCGCCTTTCGAGGACGCATTGCCGCCGGTGATCACGCCGGATTTGGCGACGCTGCTATCCCGCAAAGTCAGATTGCCGTTGCTTCCCACATTTATCACCGAACCGCTGCCGGTCATCTTGATCACATGGCCGTTGAGGTCAAGGGTGACAGTTTTATTCACATTCAACGTCGTGTCGATGGTATAGTTCCTATCCAGTGTCACCGTACCGCCGATTTCAGCTTCGTCCAGCAAATTCTGCAGTTCAGTGGCGTTGCCCTCTTCTCCTTCCGCAAAGACCGTCACCGGGAAGAGCATCAGCACCATACAAAGACTCAGCAGAATACTAAAAAAACGTTTTTTCATATATATTATTTCCTTTCTTAGCTTTTCTGTACTCCGTAGAAAAGGAATTTGTTCAGAGGGAGATTGCATAGGGGAAACGCCCCTATGCAAGGGAGTACTCCCTTGCAAATCATCTTTGTTTGCTTCTATCCCTGTGGAAGAAGTCCGTCCAGGGAAAATTCATAGTGCATCGCAAGCCGGCGGAACAATTCTTCCATGACCGACTGGGCAATGCTGCGCATATCCAGCCCCGCGAGGAACATAAGCACCTTCTGCAGTTCTTCCTCCGGCACCTTATAGCCACGAAGCGCCAGCGTCACGAATTTGTTCAGTTTCCGCTCCAGCGTGAAATCTTCTGTGCAGGGATTTGCCATATAGCCGCGCATCAGTCCTGCCGAGCCAAATTCCAGCTCGTAGAAATCCTGCTCCGTAAGTTCCGGCTGATAAGGACCAAAGATACGGTACAGCTCCTTTGCCGTGGCCCGCTGGATGTAGTCCAGTACGCGTTCCTGCGTATAGGCTTCCAGATAGATCTCCCGCAGATTTTCATTGAGCTCCGTCAGCGTGATCTGGAGCGCGGTTTCTGCCGCGTAGACATACACCGGCGGGAGCGCCTCGCCCGCAACACTTCTGGCCATGCCGAACTGATTTTCATACATGAATCCCACCAGCTCCATCAGAACGCCGTCCTTGCTGTGAAAAAGATTCTGAAAACTGCTGGAGGAGACTTTCGCTTCCCTGAGAATCTGCAGCATGGTCGTCTGATGGTATCCGTTTTCCAGAAACAGCCTGACACATGCCTGCAGGATCCGCTTTTTCGTCTGTAGCCCGTCACTTCGTACTGCCACTCGATCACCCCCTGCCATACATCTTGGCTTGCAAGCCAATTTTAACAGATGTGCGTCCGTTTTTCAAGAGACAAATAACACTTTAGTATATTATCAAGAAGTCTTGCGGATTCCCTCTTGTCTTTTCTTGTGGAGTAGGCATAGACATTCATGGTGGAAATGAAATTCCTCGAAGGCATCCAGATGATAATCGTGTGACTCCTTTCGCTATCAGCCATTTCACCTCTAACACAATACTATCCCACCACGTCCAGCATGTTCTCAATAAAAATTCCATACCCCTTCGTTGGGTCATTCACCAGCACATGGGTCACCGCGCCCACCAGCTTGCCGTCCTGGATAATCGGGCTCCCGCTCACGAGTGATTGTCATTAGGGACAACACTTATGATTGTTAAATGAGTTGGTGGTACTATAATGATTGCAAAACAACAAAGGACAGGTTATCATCTTGATTTATTCAAACAAACCGGATACTTCACACTTTGCATAGAGCCTTTGCAAGTCGCATAATAATAATTTGATATAACTCATTTAGAAAACAGAACTTATTTGCTGGTAATCTATACTCATTTCACATTTATACGCAAAGTTTTTAACTTTCTTCTTTATTATGATTTCCATACTGCTCTAATGCTGTTTCTAATTTCTTGAAATCACAGCATGTCTTTTTCAAAAAAACAAAATTGTGAGATTTTGTATCATATCTCTGATTGAAAACATTTGTCGCTTTTTCCTCTATACTCTCCCAATTTTTTTCTTAAATATCGTATCTCATTAGATTCATATGTATCAACTTTTGGATCAATTTCTAATGCGGTTATAATTTCTTCGTTAACAGGAATCATATTATTATAAAGAAGATTTGCTATTTCTTTCCCTGAAGTTTCTGTAACAAATGTAGTAATAAGAGCACTTCTCTTATTCTTTCCTTCTTTCTTGCGCTCCTCTGTTGTCTGTGATGTTAGCGGAATCATATACTTCTTATCACCTACTGATGTAACAATTCCAGCAAACGGTCTATTATTAAATTTAACACTTACTCTGTAATCCTCTTTATGCAGATATTTTAGGTATTCCTTATCCACATAGTAAAGAACGGGCCTTTCTTTCTCCATCTTTCTCCTTTAAAAAAAGCTGTTTGTCATAAAACAAACAGCTTTCTTGTCCACTATAGCAGGACCTCTCTCATTTTGAATCGTCCACTGAAGCAGGACCTCTCTCATTTTGAATCGTCCACTATAGCAGGACCTCTCTCAAAACAAGTTGCCTTGTTTATTTACATTATATGCCGTATTATTAAAACATATACAGATTTTAACAGTATACCAAAGGTATTATGCTGTGTCAATCTTTTCTTTTTGTACTTTAATATTACTCTAGTCTCACAGCAATGTCAACCATATTTCTGTGAACTATCCATTAACTTCAGTTCAATTTTAACTGTGATTATCCTTGAAATCCCTTACTTTTCTGCTCTCCGATTCATTACTCGTAAAGCCAAGACTCAATGCTCCAGCATATATATATACAAGGAACCATATCCTCTTGACAATATCACAATATCACGATATCGTGATACCGTATTCACAGAAGAGGGAGGCTGAGATACTATGCCGGTGTTGTCAAGATTTTATGGAATCGTTATCAGAATGTACTTTTTGCAAAGTGAACACAACCCGCCGCACATCCACGCAATTTATAATGATGACGTTGCTGCAATCGACTTTATGACAGGGGATGTGCTAGAGGGGCATCTTCCCCCGAAAGCGTTAACGATGGTGCGGGAATGGCTGTCTATTCACAAAGATTCTTTACAAGACGCAAGAGTTTCGGAAGCTCCCTCCGTTGGAATAAGGAGGTGTATGTATGTTCCACAAGGTCAAAAATGTTTTTCCCATTTCCGACTTCAAACTGAATGTCCAGTTCAGCGAAGGCGTCACCAAGGTGTATGATATGAAACCGCTGTTTGAGAAACTTCCGGTTTTCAGGCGGCTTCAACAGGATCCGGCTTTGTTCGCCTGCGCAAGTGTGGATACAGGCGGCTATGGGATCCTTTGGGACGATGAACTGGATTTGTCCTGTGACGAGCTGTGGGAAAACGGTACCGTTGTCAAAACACCTTTTGACGGGTTGATGGCATTCAGCGATGCGACAGAGCTGTGGGGGCTGAACGAAAGCACCCTGAGAAAAGCGATTTCCTACGGAAAACTGGTCAATGGTATAGATGTTTGTAAATTTGGCAAGCAATGGGTGGTTTCCATTGATGCCATGGAGCGAGAATATGGAGCGGCTTCAAAAAGATAAGCTGTAAATATGCCGGTGGCTCCGCCTCCGGCATCGCATTTACCCCGCTGCATCCAGCATATTTTCGATAAATATCCCATATCCCCGTGTCGGGTCATTGACCAGCACATGGGTAACCGCCCCCACCAGCTTTCCATCCTGGATGATCGGACTTCCCGACATTTCTTTTTCTTCAGGACTTGATTCAGCAATCATGATCGTAAGGGCAACCAATGTTGAATCCTCCATTTTCTTTTTCCCGTCTACAAACAACGCATTATTCTTATCCAGAAAATACAAAAACATGGTTGCTGCGATTCTTTTGTTTCCATCAAAAAAGCTATGATTCTTCGTTACAAAGTATAAAAGATTGGCTGCTTTTTCTTCCAGAGATTCGTAAATATCCACTCCTCCGAAAGACTGATAAATATTTCCGATACTGCCTTTGAAGGAATCATCCTTCTCTTTGCCGAACAGATCTGATTCATCCCCAAATCGCATACTCTGAATCACGTCCATACATTCTTCATATTGAAGAACATATGTTGCTTCATTTCCTTTTGGACGAGTCATGTTCTGGTGATCGTAGGAATCCAGCAAATCGAGTGCATTGCTGTACTTTTCGATTACAGAAAGTACCTGTTTGCTGTCCAGTTCATTCTCCGTTCTTTTCATAATCCGTATCACTTCTCCCAGTTGTTTGATACGACTATCATTCACCGCATAACCTTCCAATATGTACTGTTTTAATACGGAATTGGCCCAACGGCGAAATTCCACACCACGTTTTGATTTCACACGATAACCAACGGAGATGATGACATCTAATGTATAAAATGGAACTAATTGCTTTACACCTTCAACACGCATTTTTTGCGTGTTGTTAATTTTATCCACTTCTGATTCCGAAAAAACATTATTTATATGTTTTCGAATTGTTTTTTCATCTCGCTCAAATAGTAACGCCATTTGATTAGCGCTCAGCCACACCGTTTCACTTTCTACATTAACCTCTAACTTTATCTGATGATCTTCTGTTTCAAAAATTATGATTTCATTCCTGTTCATTAAATACCTTCCTTTCCATTTCTTCTTTCAGCCCATTTTTCTCCAGATATTGATTCATTTTTACATAATATATCAACATCCTAAGCAAATACTCAGGCATTTTCCTTCTGCCTGCTTCCCATTCTTCCAAATTGCGAAGTGGGATACCTATATACTCTGAAAATGCTTTTCTGCTCAAGCCTAAACCGGCTCTGATTCTCTTTAACTTATCTGCCTGTTCTTGTAATTCTTCTCTTTTTTCCATGATAAAACCTCATTTTTCGCAAAATAAAACCACCTTTTCGGTGGTTCTATTCTACAATATCCAATCTACTTTGTCAATGCTCCAGCATATTCTCTATAAAGATACCATATCCTCTCGTCGGGTCATTCACCAGCACGTGCGTCACAGCACCCACCAGTCGCCCATTTTGAATCACAGGCGAACCTGACATTCCCCGTACAATCCCACTTCTATCAAGGTAGTCATGCGAACTGCGTATTTTTAACTAGAAGCTGTCGAGTTCTTTTGCAAAGATAAAATAACAATTAAGGTTTAAATGTATTTATTATTCTATCATTTACTTCAGCAAATGCCTCTCATTTTAGTGGAAAACAAATGTCGATTTCCATATATCCATCATCACCTACGTTTCGATATATATCAAGTATCGGTCTTTCATCAAGCTGATTTCCGGTCTTTGAAAGCCACCTGCAGAACATCTCTTGATATACCATAAAGAGAAATTGTGGGAATCCCTTAAAATGATAAACTGCATATTTACCGCCATCAAAGGTATGAGTCAAGATACTGGTATCCTCTTTCAGCACCGGGTGGTCCGGTGAAATTGTCTGGCAAAGTTCATACATGCATCTGTCTTCATCCGTAATTGACGGATCATCAATGGTACATTCAATATAAAGCGTATCTTCCGAAGACAAATGTTCATACTTTTTAATAAACTTACACCATTCTTCCGGCAGATTATGATAATTGCCTTTCTTACGCTCATACACAACCATAAAGCTGTTAAGATACTCGACCGTAATCAGTTTTTCCGACTCTTCTAATTCGTCAAGTGATATCCCATGTGCAAAAGAACTCCGTTCCACCATTTGTTCACTGAGCTTCCTGAAATCAGCCGGAGTTACATTCAGATGTTTCTTAAATGCCGTTGCAAAATTAGAAGACGAATATCCATAATCTACACCAATTTCTGTAATGCTTTTATCCTTTTCTACTTTAAGTCTCCAGGCACTTCTTTCAAGCCGGACACGTTTGATAAACTGATACAATGCTTCATCGGTATCCTCTTTAAACATTCGCATAAGATGATATTTTGAATAAGAACAATGTCTGGCCACATCATCCACCGTAATTTCTTCATCTATATTTTCAAATATATAACTAATCGCTTTGTTGATCACTGCACTTCGAATCGTAGTGCTGTCTTTCTCACCCACTGCAGATCACCTGCTTTCCATCATCTTCTTTTGTTTCGTGATCAGCCATGCCGAAACGATCGCTGTCAAAGCTTCTGTCGCCGGAGCCGCCATCCATACTCCTGTCATTCCCCATATAGCCGGGAAGATGAATGTAAATGCAAGAAGAAGAATCATTCCTCTTAGAGACGATATCAGAGCAGAACTTAACGCATCACCGCAGCTGGTAAAATACATCGAATTTATCACATCATATCCCATAATCAGAAATGTAACAGCGTAAAATCGAAATCCTGCGGATACCATATCTGCTACACTGCTGCTGCATCCAAACATACCTGCGTAACTTCTCCCTAATACGAAAAAGCATACTGCAAACAAAGCGCCTATTCCAAATAATATCTTATTCGTCAGAATGCGCAGCTGCATTGCTGTTTTCTGTTCCTTCGCGCCCCAGCAAACACTTACAAGAGTCGTCAGCCCCTGTCCGAAACCAATAGCAATCATGCTGTATCCGTATACTGTAAACCCAAGAATCGTGAACGCAGCAACCCCCTCTGCTCCAACATATTTCATCAACACATAGTTAAATGCAAACATAGATATTGCACTTGCCATCTCCCCGATAAATTCAGAGGAACCATTAAAAATGGTTTCTTTATTCACTGCTCTGTCAAATCTGTAATGTCTAAAACGTATGCCTACTGACAGTCTAATGAAATATATAAACTGAACAATGACTGCAATCACCTGCACAATAAGTGATGCTATAGCACTTCCCTGTACTCCCATCGCTAGTCTGCCTACCAGAATGTCATCAAGGATTGCATTTAGAATACAACTTATGATACTTACAAGCATGCACACCTGAGGCTTTCCATCCACGCGGATAAACATTCCAAATATGGTTCCAATCACCATCAGGGGGTAATTGAAAAGCATGATCCTATAGTACCCGGTAAAGTATGCAGACAGGTTCCCGTCTGCTCTCAATACCTTTAGGATAGGAGTGAACAATCCCGATATTACCAGTGATACTAATATACATATCACCGCAGCCGTTACAATCGTCTGTGAAAACACTTCGGAGGCCTTGCGTTCATCCTTTGCTCCAAGCAGTCTTCCACAGATTACCGTTCCACCAACACCGATGCATAACCCTACGCCCAGGTAAAAGTAAAGAATCGGTAATCCCAGATTAATAGCTGCCAGCGCATCTTCACCTACATAATTGCCAGTGAAATAACCGTCAGTTATTGTGATTACCGTTTCCAAAAGCATTGCTATGATACTTGGGATTGAAAACCGAAGGATAGTCTTAAGTTTATTTTCTTTGATTTGATCAATATCCATAATTACATCTCTCCTTTACAGAATTCCATTATAGAGATGTAATAATTACTATACTTCTGAATTCGTGCTATCTGCAAAAAGCGCCGTATTTCTTTATCTTATCAAACCAGATTGAATGTATGCATCAAACATTCATTTCAAACGCAATATCAGCTCTTTCAAATGGAAATTTTTCTTTATCAACAGGCATTTCTACAAAACCATTTTTTCGATACAAATGTAATGCCTGCACACATTTCCTATTTGATACTATAATAATTCTATTAATTCCCTGTCCTTTTGCATACTCAATACAAGCCTTAAGGCAGGCATTACCTGCTCCTGTACCTGTATACATTCCTTTTGCTGCAAATTTCATGATTTCCCAATCACAAACATTTCTGATATCCACCTTTTGTTCATCTCAATAAAATCATTTTTGTATTTTTCGTCTTGTGGTCTTCCTTTGTGCAAGCTGTAAGTTGATAATCTCAAGTTTTTCGGAAATCGCTGTTAAGTCATCAACTTTAGACTCGATAACAGTTTCTCCAAGCAAAGTGCTTACAGGTGTTTCAAGCACTTCCGATATGGAGATTAACATGTAACGCATATTAACATTTATGAATATTACAAACCATTCTTTATAATTCCTTTATCGTTACATCATAACACAGATCATCTCCATTACCAAGTCTGCATAATTTCAAAGATGTTTGGTTTACCTGTTTCAACACTTAGATACTACGACAAAGAAGGACTGTTCCCACATATGGAGCGTTCTTCCGGCATTCGCAAGTTTTCAGAATCCGAAATAGAAGCACTTCGTGTGATTGAATGTCTCAAGAAGACCGGTATGGAAATCAAAGACCTCAAACCGTTTATGGACTGGTGTGCTGAAGGTCCTTCTACTTATTCCAACCGCAAAACATTTTCCAC